>JALOBE010000020.1 GCA_023228425.1 Syntrophales bacterium | reverse complement strand
TTATTATGACTGTCAAAGAGCGTTTCATGAGCACCAGGCACTGGCTCAACACTATTTTCAACGCGGCGACTGAATCCAGAACTAAAACCTGTAAAAACGCCGCATGACTTTTTACGGGACCATCAAACTTGTGGATCAGGGTAAAAACAAACCGGTGGTCTTCTGTGAGAAGGCGACGCAGATCCCGTGAACTGTCGGCCTGACAGTGTCCCTCGGTAATGACTCCTGCACTGGCAAAGGTCTTGTAGATTTGTCCGTCCAGTTCTTGCCGGTCGGTGACGATGACAAAGGTCCAGTTCCCCGGGATCTTCCTCAACACCTTCTGTGAAAAGAAGATCATGGATATGGATTTCCCGCTTCCTTGGGTATGCCAGAACACGCCCAGGCGACCCTCGCGGTCCTTGATCTCCTGCAGGGCATCCATGGCATTGCCAACACCGAGGTACTGGTGGTTCTTGGCAACCGCCTTTATGATTCCACCTCGAGCTTCCATGAAGATTGTGAAATTCTCAACGATGTCCAGAAGCCGGGATGGTTCGCAGGTGCCCCGGAGTGCCGTTTCAAGGGATATTATCCCTTCCTCGCCCTCGCTGTTGATCTTCTTCCAGTCGTTGAAGTGGCCCCAGTCCGAGGTGATGCTTCCGATCTTTGTCTCACTGCCGTTGGAAAGAAGTATGAAGGCGTTGAACCAGAAAAGATGGGAAATGGTGTCCTTATAGTCGCTCAGGTTCCCCCGGTAAGCCGTCTCCACCTGCTTGTGCGAGGCCTTCAGCTCCATAAAAATCAGGGGAATGCCGTTAACAAAACCCACCAGATCAGCCCGTCTCGTGTACATCTCGCCCACAACCCAGAACTGGGAAACCAGCAGAAAGTCGTTGTTGGCATAATCATCCCAGTCAATCAACCGCACCGTCTCGACCCGTTCCCCGTTATCTTCGGGATCGGGGAGGCGCACCTTCAGGCCATCTCTTAAATGCTTGTAGATCTCACGGTTGGCGGCAGGCATGCTCAAGCGGGAGCGGTCCCGGTTCAGCTCCTCCAGGGCAAGGTCGAAGGCTTCACTGGGCAAGTCAGGATTCAGGCGACTAAAAGCAGGAAGCAGGTGCTTGCGAAGGACGACCTCGGACTGATTGTCCCTGCCGAGGGTTCCTTCAGATCCCATGGTTTCATGGAACCCGTTGATATGCTCCCAGCCGAGCTCCTTCAGCAACTCTATGGCAGGCTGTTCGATGAGGGAGTCTTCGGAGTAGCCGGTGGGGGTCATTACCTAAACCTCTGCTTGATATATTCCTGCGTCTGGCTAGCGGCAAGCTCCGTCGTCGCCGGTCCGGTCCGAATGTAAAAGCGTTCCCTGTCTTCATCCTTCACAAACACTGGCGTGGGAGATTTGCCACACTTCACCACCAGAACCCGGTTGTCCTCGTGGTCATCGAACCGGGCATGCAAGTTTGTCATAGCAGTAACACCCATGCGGGACTTGATGATATTGACCAGATGCTGGCTCATTTTATCTTCGTTTTCAAAGCTGTCCGCTCGAATACCTATCGGACTCCCATCATCAGCAACGCCCACAACGAGGGTTCCCCCATTGGTGTTTAAGAATCCGGCCAATGTCTTCAGAACCGCCAACTCAATGCGTGGATCTTTGTTCCCGGTGTGCAGGTTCGTACGGAGCGTGGACTTAAATTCCACTTCCTCGGATTCGCCATCCATCAGGATCCGGGACAGATCGAGTACGTCTTCTGCCAGGCCTTCTTCTGCATCACCGGTAACGAGAGTTGAATAGCCTTCCGAAATGACCTGTGCAATAAGCTCACGACGCTTTTCCAGGAAATCCTGATATTGCATATGCTCCCAGTTTTCCGGAAGGGCATGCATACGATACATTCGTTCAAGCATCGCCTGCTTGAATCGCTCTTTCATGGGGGGGCACGTAGTCAGCGGGCGACTGGTCCGATATGGTGATATTGTCCCCCCACTCGACCAGTGCGTAATTGGCGATCTGGTTGGTATCCCGGATGGAGGTTATCTTCTGCTTGCCTAAATAGCCCTTGGGGAATAGATGGTGACGCTCCACGGCAGACTTCTTGGCTCGCATTGCCGGGTCCAGAAGGTCCGCCACCTTGCTGTTTGAAAATAACGCCCGTGCATCGAGCAGGACCAAAGCCGCATGATAGGCAAAAAGTGACGGGCTCCGTGGCGACGAGGTTGCCAGATCATTGGGCAGGGACAGGGTCCAGAAATCACTCGTAAGGGTGATGTCACATACCTGGCCCAGTGTTTTGACGAACCCTTCGGCGGTAGTCACATCACGCAACCGGGCAAGATCGAACTCCATAGCTGATTCAGGAGAACTGGTAAAACGGCCCGTCACTGCTGACATGAAAAACCAGCGGGCGATCAGCCGGCGGAGGGTAAACTCGTCAACCTTGTACTCGGTGCGACCTATCAAGTAGAGCATATATGAGAACAGCAGGTTATTCTGTGAGCTGATCATCTTGCTGCTACGAAATCCGGCCTGTCGGATACATTGCATAAAATCATGCCAATACTGAAGGTTGAGAACACGACTCTGCGCTTCCTTGAGAAGGGCGAATTGCTTTTCCCGGAGTTCATCGCTGAACTTTTCTGTCTCCAGGTCCTTGCCCCGCAGGATCGAATAGACATATTTCAACCGGGCCCGCTTGAAGGCTACCCCCACGGATACACGGAGCAACTGGTCCGGAGAAGGTTCGATAAAGTGATTAAAAGGTGATGCCTCCCCTTTTTTGGACGGCTTGCGGGACTCCCTGCAGAAACCTTCCAATTCAGCCCGCCCTTCATCCCAAAACACAGACATGAGAGTCAGAATAAAGTCCGCCTGATTCAGCGGCGTTCCTTTGCTGTTGATTCGGACAAAGACGTCAGACACCGATTCTTCGTCTATATCCGGTGCCAGTTCGAGGGCAACAAAAGGAAAACTCAACAACCCCTTCAGTTTTTCAATACGGTCTTCAATGATTGATTCTTCTTCTTCACTGACTTCCCGGTTGCTTCGAAGATTTCTCAAGTATTCACGTATAATCCTGGTTATCCTCGCATCATCTTCCCACAAAACCGATATGTCCGGAATAAATGCCTTGTCACGAAGTATCGCCGCATCGGTTACCTCGAACACTTCTTCCAGTGGATTAAAAGAAATCTTTATGTGTTCAGTTTCAAAGTTCTCCCTGAGAACAGGAACATTCCTTATAACAGAGTAAAGCGAAGTCAGCCGTTGCTGCCCATCCACAATGACCAAACGGGGTGGCTTCTGCTTCCTGTCTGCTCCGATGGCTCGAGAAGAATCGGTAAGTTCGTTTTCCCAAAACAAGAAATAGCCCACAGGATAGCCCTTATACATCGAATCAAACAGATCTCGGACCTTGGCATTCCTCCAGACGAAGGGACGCTGAATGTCGGGCAGTCCAATTTCCCCTAATCCGATATACTTCATCAGTAAGCTCAAGTCATAATCGACCTTTTTAAAAACGGTTTCACTCATGCCGAGATCTCCTCGGGTATTGTTATATCCAGTTCCGACACATCCATCTCCCCGGAGATGAGCTTGGGGAGAAGAAGGTCGCGGGTACGGCGGAGGATCGAGTTTTTCTGCATTAAAGATCTGATCTGGTCTTGAAGTGGTGAGACAAACTGATCAAAATAGTCCGCGATCTTCTGTGTTGGCAAAGCAAGAGGTTCCTCTTTAAGAAACTTGAAGTGGCGAGCATATGCAAAATCAGAAAGATCAATGGACAATAGGGTATAATAAAATAAACTCATTGGCATTCGTTCGTCATTCGACTTCAAAAGTTGAGTTCCATCGGCCCCGCAAGCGAATGGAAATGCGATAAACTTCAAAACCCTTGTGTGATCGCCAAAGACAACCAGTGGCAATTCATGAGAGATTAGAGATGCCTTGTCGTTGGTGTACCCACCAATAAAATCCTTCCCCTGATCGACAACAGGGATCAAGCCTTCTATGGTGTAGTCTCGTTTCTGTATTTTGGTACCTCGTTTGATCTTCTTCAGGATGTAACCGATCTTTATTACTTCCCATCCGTCAGGAATGCGGCCGAGGGGGGAAACGACGAAGCGGGTTTTTTCGTGGCCGGGGAAGCGGAAATGGACGAACCATTCCCGGTAGAGGTTCTGGGCCATCTCCTCCAGTATCTTGATGCGTCGGAGGTTGTTCTCGATCAGATCGTCATAGGCAGAAAGAATGGCGGCGATTTTGCGCTGCGTGGGAAGAGGGGGGATAGGAACATGAAAGGAAGTTAGAATTTGCGCATTAGCATTCGGCTGGGCTGCACCACCCCAATTTGCCCGAATGAATTCTTTGTATGCATTTGATTCCACAACATAGCCAACGTATCTTGGATTTACTCCATCAATGAGTTGAAGCCGCACAAGGTATGATGCGAAAATCGATTCAGGTGCCGTCTTAATATACTTAGCATACCCCGTGGTGGCTCCGGTTCGTGCAATTACAATGTCGCCTTTTCTAAGAAGGTATTTGTCTTTCTTTTTTGGTTCAATCTTACAATACGGAACACTTGGCCAGTCAATGGCCTCCGAAACAATATCTGTTATTCGGAGAAACTTTGGTCCGATATGATTGTCATTGGCACTTGCTGTATGGCCATATTGTATATTCTGGCAAATATCGCGAAGCATGCTGGTCTTCCAAGTTACGCTCATGCCTATCACACCCCCTCCAGCAACTTCGCCACATTCTCCGCAATCCGCTCTTCCAACCCCCTTGCCTCCAGGTTCAACGCCTCCAGCTCCTCATTTAGCTCCTCCAGCCGTTCCTTGAAGTCAAAGTCATCAGCTTTCCCCGCGGCCACTCCCACATACCGGCCCGGATTCAGGCTCCAGCCCTGGGCCTCGATCTCCTCAATGGTTGCTACCTTGCAGAGGCCGGGAACATCCCCATATTCTCCCTGCGGGAAATGCTCCTCCACCATACCAGAGCTATCATGCCGGTCTTCAGGTTCCTCTCCCCGGTACAGCCTGACGATGTTCGCAAGAAACTCAATCTGCTGAGGGGTAAACTCCCGGTGGGCTCGGTCTATCTGGGTGTAGATGTGACGGGCGTCAAGGAACAGGACCGTATTCTCTCTGTCTGTACCCTTCTTGCCCCTGTCAAGAAACCAGAGAGTGCAGGGCAGGGTAACGGTGTAGAACATGTTCGGCCCCACTGCCACCATGATATCCACCGATTTGTCTTCTATAAGCTGCTTTCGTATGTCCAGCTCCGAGGATCGGGCATCTGACGCCGAGTTTGCCATGACGAACCCGGCCCTGCCTTTCGTATTCAAGGCACTGTAGAATATCTGCATCCAGATGTAATTGGCGTTGTCGGTCCTGGGCAGTCCGAAGGGGAAGCGTGGGTCGTCCTTCAGCCGGTCCTTATCGACCTTGTTCACGTTGAAGGGGGGATTAGCGAGGACAAAGTCGAACTTCCCGGGACTTCTGTGCAGGTCCTCGTAATAGGTGTTCCCCTGCCGGATGTCGCCGGCAAGTCCATGAACGGCAAGGTTCATTTTATTGAGGCGCACCGTCTCGGCCACACGTTCCTGGCCGTAGATACTGATTTCTGATGAGGGACTTTTCTTGTGGTTCTCCACAAACTGTGCGCTCTGGACGAACATACCGCCCGATCCGCAGGCAGGGTCAAATATCCGCCCGTGGTAGGGTTCCAGTATTTCTACAATGAGCTTGACGATGGACGTGGGAGTGAAAAACTCACCACCCTTCGACCCCTCGGCCATGGCGAACTTACCCAGGAAGTACTCATAGATCTTTCCGAAGGCGTCGCCCTCGATGTCCATGGGAATGGAGTTCATAGTCTTGAGTAGCTCCACCAGCGTGGCATTTTCAAGGCGGTTGTAGGTCTTGGGCAGCACGTCCTTCAAATCCGGGTTATCTGTTTCCACGGCCCGCATGGCGTCGTTAATCGCCTGCCCGATATTTACTCCCTCGGGCTTTTTGAGCAGGTTCTCGAAGCGGGCTTCCTCTGGCAGATAGAGAACATTTTGGGCTTGATAGTCGTTCTTCGACACCACCCGGCGCCCGGATCCCTTGCCTTCAAGTTCCTTCCGAGCGACGGTGAACTTCTGGTCGGCATATCTCAGGAATATAAGACCCAGAACTGGGATGGAATACTCCGATGACTTGAGCCGGGAATTCGCCCGCATCTGATCAGCGGCATCCCACAGGCGTTTCTCAATCTGATTGTTGTTACCTACTGCCATTGTGCCTCCAGGTGGTCGAAAATTATGAAATACCTGCGGTCACAAATACAAAACCCCGCTCTCTGTGACGAGATACGAGGCCTGTAAATGCTTCACGCATGCTACCCTCACGGGAATCGGTTGGTGTTTACCTGTCGATGGAATTCCTGCCTGTGTCAAATTCAGAGAGAAAGAAGAACCGCTGGTCAATGTTCTGGTTATTTGTAACGGTTTGTAATCGTTCCGTCAACCTGCAAACTGCATTGGTTGGTTTTCAGGGTTGACCATTGCAACCTAAACCGCTACTACTACAGGAGCCTTCAACTGACATCTATAAACCGACAAAGCAGGGACCATATCGACTCAAAGTACCAACCCGCATCAGAGAGGGAACCATGTGAGAAGCATTTACAGGCCTCGTATCTCGTCACAGAGAGCGGGGTTTTGCATATTGGGAGTAAGGCTGATCTGAAGGATAGGAAGGTATGAAAAGAATATATGTATTGGGTTCGGGGAGTTCAATCGGACACAGTCACGGGTCGTTTCCGTCGATTGCTGATTTTTTCCCCGTTGCTCGTAAACTAGGCCTCGATGATGGAGCAAGGTTTGAGAAAATCAGAAGCTACGCACAAGGAATATATGGCGAAGATATTTTTAAGAGCAAGCGAAAAATCGATATTGAAACTTTTTTGACACACCTGGAAATTGAAATAGAAAGAACAACGTCTCCTGATTATTTACTTGTTCGCCAGCAATTACATACATTAATTCAAGACATTTTGATTCTTCTTGAAGACGGGCTAGAAGATCAAGAAAGTGAGTACGATTATTTTGTACAACAACTTCACCCCTCCGATACGATAATTACATTTAACTGGGATGTTGTACTTGACAATTCACTAGGCAGAGCTCAACTCCTTGGTGGTAATAAAAAGGATTCATATGATCCAGCACACTACAAAAATTTTGTTAATAAATTGTCTGCATTGAGTGAGCGCACTTGGGCTGGAGCGTTTCCCGAACCACCTTATGAAGAGTGGACGACCGCCCACGGCTATTATCTGAAAGCACACGGCTCGGTCGATTGGCTCTATTGTGCTAATGAAACGTGCAGGTCTTTCCGAAAGGTTTATCCTGCTCTAAACCCCCGAAAAATGAAATATTGCTCAAGTTGCCACGAACCCCTTGTGTTTTTAATTGTCCCGCCAGTATTAAACAAGGGTTATCGACAGTATCCAATGATACGTCGTATCTGGAATTTTGCTGCTAAAGAAATGACCGCTGTGAATGAATTAGTTGTATGGGGCTATAGTCTTCCACCGACGGATTTTTACGTGACATGGTTGTTGCGGCAGCCACGCGAGGCACCCCTTGAAAAGTTGGTAATAATAAATCCATCTGTAATTACGAGAAAAAAAGAGGGAATAAGCCTTGGGCTTACATTCATACGACGCTTTTATGATCTATTCCGAGATAAGGTGGCAAAAGAGAACGTAGTGCTTTATGAAAACTATCCCGATTACCATAGCAACACCGACGTGTTTCAGAAGCATCCGCTCAAGGAAAAGGATGAGGCATATAAGTCTCTCTGATGCGGTTCTTCTATTATTATGGTCTTCCAATAGAAAATTGTTGGCATATTCTTTTCTCAGATCAAGCCGTTACATTTGGCCTTCGCTCGTCAAGATTGATCGCCATATCGAAGGAAACAGGTAAGGTCATATTTGATGGGTCAGCCAACGACGAGGGATAAACCACAACCCAGGAGCACACCCATGGCATTGACAAAACGGGACATGATCGACCACCTCTCAGTAGACCTCAATCTTCCAAGGTCCGAATGTGCCAGGATCGTGGAAGGCTTCTTTGACATCATCAAGTCCGGGCTCGAGGAAGGCAACCCGGTGAAGGTCTCAGGTTTCGGGAAATGGGCGGTCAATGAAAAGAAGGCCCGAACAGGCAGGAATCTCCAGACCGGGGAGAAGATCACCACAGAACCGAGAAAAGTCATCACCTTTAAAGCCTCTGAAAAGCTGAAGAACAGTATAAACGACGAATGACCTCCGACCGGACCGGGATATTCTGGGGATGAGGGAACGGTTGCCGTCAAAGAAAGAAGGATCGTTTTTCTGAGGAACCATGAAACGCACAATAATTCCAAGGGGAGAGAGAATTCCCGTATATTTGTCACCTCGTCAGCGTGATCTGCTTCGGGACCACACATTCTGTAATCCCGAGTATGTCGCCCTATCTGTTGTGGAGAAAAAGGGGGTACGGTTCGGTTGGTCTCTTGATGAGATCGAAGACATCCATGGGCATGTTGCCGCAGCGGCGAATCATTGTGAGAACCGAAAGCTTCAGAGAGAACTGGACAGCCTGTTTGAAAAACTGGGGACATATTTGATCTCCTGCGAAGAGGAGAGCTGAGTCAGATATTCCGGCATACGTAAAAGCCAATGTTTCCCAGCAAGACATACACCACTGAATCCGAAATCGAGTCCTCCCATGACCGTTTATATAATACCCGTGAGCAGGCTCAGCCCTGAAGCCCTGGAGGGCGTGATCGGGGAATTCATCTCCCGATACGGGACCGACTACGGCGAAATTGAGGTTTCCTGGGAAGCGAAATTCAACCAGGTGAAATCCCGGCTTGAGAGTGGACTTGCCGTTCTTCTCTATGACGTTGATACTGGAACTACCACCATCGTGCCGGCCAATGATCCGATCTTGAAAAAACTTGACCCCGTGACCGAATAACCGACTCCGACTATCCGACATGAGAAAAACCGATTTCGTCAAGTTGCATCGCTATTTAAGGCGCTTTTTCAAACCATCGACTGCCCGGTATATTCTCATAGTCGTTTTTATCGTTTCAGCACTTTCTATATTTCTTGTCTCGCCGGATAATGAAAATGATCTCTACTGGACCGGTACGGTAACACGGGTTGCCGATGGCGATTCCATCACGGTCGTGCGGCTCCATGGCGGCCCAGAGGATCGGGTCAGAATACGGCTCTATGGGATCGACGCGCCTGAAACAGATCAGCCCTATGGTAAAACTTCCGGCAGATTCGTCCATGACATGGTTTACGGGAAGGACGTGACGATCCGGGACTTCGGGCCGGACCGCTACAAACGGACTGTGGCCATGGTCATTACCTCTGATGGCGTCAACGTGAACGAGCGGGTGGTGCAGGAAGGGCTCGCATGGGTCTATGATTATTTCTGCAGGGAGCTGATCTGTGACGACTGGAAGGAGTTGGAGGAGCACGCCAGGGATAATGAAACAGGATTGTGGGCCGATGAGTTTCCCATCGCTCCCTGGGATTGGCGGCGGGGAAAACAGGCAAAATGAACCACAATCCGAAATCAATGGGCATTCCGGCGCATTCTGATCGATGCCGACTCACTCCATAAACGCAGGAGTCTGAATTTTTCACTTGTCAGCTCATTGCAATTCATAACATTTACCTTGCTTTAGCCTGGGGAAAAGACTACTATCTCGGCCTATCCCACCAATTTTATTATATTCAATCACGTAAAGGAGAAATAACGCCAATGGCCACAAATCTGCTGGAATTGACCACGGACATTGTTGTCGCCCACGCTTCCACGACGGAACTTTCGCCGGAGGAACTGCTGCAGGAAATCATGATGGTCTATGCGACCCTTCAGGCCCTGGAAAGAGACGATGTCGTGGAGGAACCCGAAGCGCCACCGAAAAAGCGGGGAAGAAAACCAAAGAAGGACAGTGAGCAGGCTATGGAGCCTGCCACGGAAGAGGCCGTTCAAACAATGCCTGTCGTTGAACCTGCAGCGCCTGTCATATCTGACGAACCGGTGCTTTCCTTTGAAGAGGCTTTCCAGGAGGACACCATCGGCTGCATGATCTGCGGGAGGACGGGATTGAAGACCCTCAAGAAGCACCTGGCCGTTGAGCATGACATGAAACCGGGCCAGTACAAGCGGAAATTCAAGATTCCCAAGGATGTCAACCTGGTTGCGCCCAGTTATGCCGCCGCTCGTCGCCAGATGGCCATCGACAGGGGGCTGCCGGAGAAACTGGCCGCTGCACGGGCTGCGAAAAAGAAGGCGGAGTAGGCGGCTTTTAAGGCCCTTAAACGGCTTTTGGTGGTCAAAAAAGTCAATAAAATCAGGTGGAGTACGCTTGGTTTCGCCCTCTCACGCCGGAAACCGGGGTTCGATTCCCCGCGGGGACGTCAGTAAACACGAACAGGGGGCTGGAACGTCTTTTCCTGCCCCCTGTTTTCTGTTTCATGTTCCGGGTCAAGTCCTTATTGATGATTTGCCCCCAAACATATGCGATATGTATTGACATTACACGTTTCTATCCCTATAGTTCGCACCATAGCAATCATTGTTCGAATATAGTGAGGATCTGATGGTGTGACGCAAGAATCCCTGCACATCACTGCGAGGCGGCTTCATCTTGCCCTGAAGAATACCGTACGTCACAGTGCCGCGACCAGAAACAAAGGTGAAAGCATCTGGGTTCGGGCGACACGGCTCGAACATACGGGATATGGAGAAGGGTGTCCCAGAATCTACGTGACCGGTGAGAACCTCGATTCCAGCCTCTTGTGGATCAACGATTCTTTTGCGGGAAGCCTGTCAGCATTCGCGACACTGGACGAGCTGAAGCACTGGATACTCAGCAATACAACCGTCATCGACCGTTATCCTTCGGCATGGTGTGCCGTCGAAATGGCTCTTCTCGACCTCCTTGCGCGGGAGTCGGCCTGTTCCGTTGAAAAATTGCTGGGGGTGCATGAACAGTCCCGTTGCGGCAGTTACACGGCAGTCCTCGGAAACGACCCACCCCGGGAATTTACCAAACTGGCTGAACAATACCTGATCCAGGGATTTACAGATTTTAAAATCAAGTTGAGCGGAAATGTAAAAGACGACCTGGAAAAACTGAATATAGTCGAGGCGCTGTCGGAGCAACACCACCTGCAGCCCCTTCGTATTCGCCTCGATGCCAATAATGTGTGGACCGACCGCCTTGACGGTGCCCTGGCCTCTACGCGGGAGCTGGGAATTCATCGTTTGTTCGCCGTGGAAGAACCCGTGGGAGTACGACATATAGAAGACATCAGCAGGTACAGCATGTCAACGGGTCTTCCCGTCATCCTGGATGAGAGTCTGTGTACCCTTCAGGATCTCGACCTCTTCAGAGGCGTGCCCGGTCAATTCATCGCGAACATCAAGGTGTCCCGGCTGGGTGGTCTTATTCGATCCCTGAGGATGATCGAAGAGATAAAAAAGCTGGGATGGCCCATTATTGTCGGTTGTCACGTGGGCGAAACGTCTCTGCTGACACGGGCCGCCCTCGTTGTCTCTGCTGCCGCGGGAGAAAACCTTACGGCACACGAAGGGGCATTCGGGGATTATCTCATGGAAGGAGACCCGGCACAACCTATGCTCAGGTTCGGACATGGCGGCCTGCTGGACTTATTGTCACCCTATCACATAAAGACCGCCCTGGGTGAGGAAGTTATACCAGTAGAAAACTGGAAACGCGGGTTCGGCATGCAATGCCGGATGCCCTTCTTTCGCAGTGAGGATGATTCCGGGACAGACACTTGAAGTGTCCGATGGAACAAAAATTCATTTGGCTTTACTTCATCGAAAGGACAACCTCAAAATTGATGGTCCCGTAAAAAGTGGAAAAACGTCTGATTGGGTACGGCGTTGTAAAAAGCTCCTTGAGGCACAGCGCTCACATCCTGAGGAATGAGGCGTGCTTTGCGGTACGCCACAGTGACGAAGGAGAGAGCGCAATCAAGCATCCGGCTATAGTGCCGGAGGCATGCCTCCGGTAAGTTTTTACGAAGCCGTCAAAGTTGACCTGTAAAGGGCGCATACAGTGGAAAGCGATAGAGAGGTCCCGATCCCCGATCCTGTAGAGAAACCATTCTACTTCCGACGCCAGGATCTTTTCAGCAATCCGGACCCGAAGAATACTATCAAGGGAAACAGGCTGATCAACCTGTGGAACAGTCACCACTTTATGAGGACCACCGTATACGTCCACGTTCGTCACCCCGATCACAAGGACGATCTTCTGCTTGAAGCCAACCCCGCCCCGTGCAGCGATGGCGTGATGGCCTGTCGGTGGACCGGAAAAAACACCGCCTTCAGAGAGAAGGCACGTATTTTGAGTGTTGTCTTCTCCGACGGGCACAGACTGATTCTCGTACCGGTACAACTCGAAGATGTTTTCGATGAGTACTTCACCCTCAAAATTCCCGAGAATGGATACATACTGGGTAAACGTCGTGCCAGGCGATATCTCTGCCTGCGGGCCGTTGCCGCCGAAGTGGTGCAGCAGGGTTTCAGGGCTCGCGGTCATCTGACGGACTTCAGCAATGCGGCGTTCTCAGTCAATGTCACTCCCGAATCACCGGGCTCATTCCGCTGGTTTAATCCCAATAACCCCTCGACGGTCATCCTCTACCGCAACGGACACATAGTCTATTCGTCATCGTGCCGCTGTATCCGTCAGACAGCGGATCACGAGGCACGGTGCATCGTTTTTGCCCCCCGGGAAGACAAGATGAACCGTTTTCCAAAAAAGAAGTGGCGGAGTCCCCGTGTGAAGATCACGCCCATACCGAATATCGCCTTCGACCATCCAACGATTGACAAAAAAGTTCAGATTGACATCCACGACCTTTCAACCTCGGGATTTTCCGTGCGTCTTACCGGCGATGAAGACGTCCTCATGGCGGGACTCATTATCCCCGACATGTCCATTAATTTTGCCGGCGCTTTAAAGATCATGTGTACGGCACAGATTCTGTATCGCCGTGAAGACAAGAAAAACATGATTCGGTACGGTTTTGCTTTCCTGGACATGGACGTTACCAATTACAACCGCCTGTGTCATATCGTCATCGGTTGTATCGACCCCGGCACCCATGTGGCCGATGAAGTCGATTCCGATCAGCTCTGGGAATTTCTCTTTGAAAGCGGGTTCATATATCCCGAAAAATACGAACTGCTCCAGGCCCACCGCGATCCCTTGAAAGAAACCTATCGCAGACTTTACCGGGACAACCCGGACATACTGGCCCAGCTGACCTACCAGAGAAATGGAAATATCTACGGACATACCTCCATGGTGCGCTCTTACAGGAAAACCTGGATGGTTCACCATCTCGCCGCGAGAAAGCTGGGCAATAAAAGGACGGGGCTTAAGGTTTTAAAACAGATTATGCACTATTTTAACGGTCTCTATCGGCTGCCATCGGTCGGCATGGATTATATGATGTTCTACTTCCGCCCGGAAAACCGTTTTCCCGATCATTTTTTCGGCGGTTTCGCGAGGCACTTCAACAATCCCCGCGCCTGCTCCCTTGATCTTTTTTCCTACCTCAATTACCGGAAGTCGAAACCCGGCTGTTCATTTCCCCCCGGATGGTCGCTTGGAGCCTGTTCGGAAACAGACATTGACGAGATACAGCGTTTTTACCGCAACTCTTCTAACGGCCTTCTGCTGGATATTCTCCACTTGAGAGAAGATGAAGAGGAAAGAGACTCTCTGTCACAGATGTACGCCCGCCATGGATTTTTCAGAAGCTGCGAGAGCTTTTCATTAAAAGATAACGGGATTCTAAAAGCGGTAATCGTGGTGAACCGGTCCGATATGGGTCTCAGCCTGTCGGATTTCCTCAACGGGATGAAGATCCTGGTTGCCGACACGGAGGGACTGCCCTGGGAGACACTCTCCACGGCTGTGGCAGAACTTTCCGGCTGTTATAACCTTGACAAAATACCGCTTTTAATTTACCCATTCTCTTACCTTGAGAAGAAAGGCATACCGGAGGAAAAACGCTACAACCTCTGGATACTAGATGGCCATTACTCTCAGGAATACAGTGACTACATGATGGAGAATGCAAAGCTGAGGCTCAGATTCATACTTCGACTCCTCGTCAAACGATACCTGAAACGATAATGGAAGACATTCCGCTCTATAACAGCCGTATCACCAAGAGTTACGTTGAGTACCTGAACGAGCACCTCCCCGATGTCGATGTCGAACCGCTTCTGAAATACGCGGGCATTGAGAAGTACCAACTGGATGACGAAGGGCACTGGTTGACCCAGAAGCAGGTTGATCGTTTTCATGAAATACTTGCGAGAACGGCCCAGGACCCGGACATAGCGAGAAAGGTGGGACGGTTTTCCGTGACTTCCCAGGCCTCGGGAGCTTTGGGGAAATACATCCTTGGATTCATAAACCCGGCAACGGCTTACGCTGTCCTGGAGAAAATCAATTCACGCCTCAGCCGGGGCACCGTCCTGGAAACCAGGGTCATCGGGAAAAATAAAATCGAGGCAAAAGCCTTTGTCCGGCCGGGAGTGATCGAAAAACCCTACCAGTGCTCGAACCGGCTTGGCGGGCTGGAGGCGCTGGCAAAACTTTCCACCCAGAAATTCGCAACCATAGAACATCCCGTCTGCATACACAAGGGGGGGGATTGCTGCCTCTACATCATCTCCTGGGAACCATCCCCGACCCTCGTCTGGAAACGAGCCCGGAACTATTTTCTCGTCCTCGCCCTCGCAGCCTCCGCCGCCCTGTTCGGCTTCATGGAAACAGGCCCCTGGATCGCCCTTTTTTTATCCTTTATGTTCGGTACGATGGGTCTCGCGCTCTATGTCGAGCATCTTGAAAAAAAGAACCTGCTTTTGAACATCAAGAACCAGGGGGAGGCCGCCGAAAATCTCCTCAACCAGATCAACAAGCGATATAATGAGGCCTTGCTGGTCGAGGAAATCGGCAAGACCGCCTCCATGCTCCATGAAGTCGATGTACTCCCGAAGCGTATCCTGGATACACTGATCAAAAGGTTGGATTTCGACCGGGGCATCATTATGCTCGTCAACAAGAAAGAGAACTGCCTCATCTACGCGACGAGCACCGGGTACAACCCGAAAGATGATGACTACCTCAGGAACATTAAGTTCCGTTTGGATAATCCCCACTCAAAGGGTTCGTTCGTGGAAGCTTTCAAAAAACAGCAACCCGTTCTGATCAACGATATCGAGGACATTGAGAACGACCTGTCGCCCAGAAGCCGTGACTTCCTCCATACCATGGGAAGCAGGTCCTTCATTTGCGTTCCCATAATATATCAGGGAGAATCTATGGGAATCCTTGCCGCCGACAATATCCAGTCGAAAAGACCGCTCAGCCAGATAGATATGAGCCTGCTCATGGGAATCGCCCCGCAGATCGGTATCGGCATCAGCAATGCCATGTGGCATCAGAAGATAAAGGAAAGCGAGGAACGCTTCCGCTCCCTCAGCGAAAATGCGCCGGACATCATCTATACTCTCGGCATCAAAGGCGAGTTTACCTATATCAACCCGGCGATTGAACCTGTTCTCGGATACCGCCCCGAGGAGCTGTTGGGGAAATATTTCATAGATATTGCGAGAAAAGAAGATGCTGTCAGGACAATCAGAGCCTTTAAGAGGGTCAGGGATCTTAAGCAGACCATAAAGGAGGAAACGGCCATCATACCTCACAAGGATGGTACAGATCGATATGTCAGCATCAGTTGCGCTCCGAATTTTGATTCCGACGGCCAGTTCGTCGGCGTGGTGGGAACTTTTAAAAACTTGACGGAAATCAAGAAAACGGAAACCCAGTTGGAAAGTAATATACTCAAGCTGCAGTCGGCAATGAGCAGCACCATCGATGCCATTTCAATCATTGTGGAATCCAGGGACCCCTATACGGCGGGACACCAGAGGCGGGTCGCGCAACTTGCCACCGCCATAGCGGAGGAATTGGATCTGCCGGAAGAAAAAATCGACCAGATCCGCATGGCAAGCCTGATCCACGACTTGGGGAAAATATATATACCTTCTGAAATATTGACTAAACCGGGAAAATTGAACCAGGTTGAATTCGCGATGATGAAATCACATCCGGAAGTCGCCTGGAACATATTGAAGCGAGTAGACTTCATTCCCGCTATTGTCGACATGGTCTACCAGCACCATGAACGAATGGACGGCTCGGGATATCCCCAGGGCATCTCCGGCAACGAGATATTGCTGGAAGCAAGAATAATAGCTGTGGCGGATACGGTTGAAGCCATGGCAAGCCATCGGCCCTATCGGGCGGCCCTGGGGACGGACGTCGCATTGGAAGAAATACAAAACAAACAAGGGGTCACCTATGACTCAAGAGTGGTGAATGCCTGTTTGAAACTCTTCAAGGAGAGGGCGTTCAAGTTCATTGATCTGGAAGAATCCTCCGGCATGACCGCATGAGACGCCCCTGTTGAAGACCACCGGCCGCACCCCGATGTCACCACATCCGCCGTCTTTTTCCGATACTTCTCCAGTCGTGCCGAAGACTTCATCCACACTTTTTCACAGGATGTTCATATTTCATGAACTCGTAAAAGATCCGAGAGCAGAGTAACCATTCTGCCGACGGTAACCGGCGGAGAAGGGATAGGTACTCCTCCGGTCGGGCGAGTGGCCATAGTACATCAATCGCCGAAATCACAGGCGAAATTATTCCTGCCCCGCGCAATCATTCCCCTTGACTTGAAGTGTCTTCATCACTATATTATATGAAAATTTAACGGCTTCGAAAAAAGTTGCCGGAGGCATGCCTCCGGCATTATAACCGGATGCTGGATTGCGTTGCATCCCTCGTCACTGCGGCGTACCCCAACGCAGGCCTCATTCCTCAGGATGCGCGCGCTTTGCCGACGAATCTTTTACAAAGCCGCCTTCTTTTGGACGTTTTCGAACTTTTTACAAGGCCGTCACGTTCAGTACGGCAGGCATGCGAAAAAGAGACCTTTGCAAAACTATTGATTTTGTCATTTCGACCGCAGGGAGAAATCTTGCAACATATCGATATTAAAGAAAGAGTTCTCGTCGCGATGCTCCTCGAAATGACAAAATAGGCCTCAAAAAGGCATTTTCATATAAGGCGTTCTACAGACAGTTACTACTCTAACCCGTGCGCGAGGAGGTACCAGAAATGAGAAAGTTTATGAAGGCAGCAATCGTCTCTTTGTGTGTCGTAGCCCTGTTCGGTGTGGCGGCGACGGCCGGAGCCCAAACGGAAATCGTCATCGAACCCAAGGCTGAAAATTTCGTCTTTTTTGTGGACAATTCCGGTTCCATGGCTTTTGACTACGGTAAGGCCGGTATGACAAAGGCAGAGGCAGCCCGGGAAGCCCTGGCGGCTATTAACAATGATATACCCGGAATGGATGTCAACGCGGGGGCATATACCTTCGGACCTTACAAGGAATACAGCCCTGCCAGACCCTTCAACCGTGAGGCCCTTGCCGGTACCCTGTCGGCAATCCCGACGGACATACCTGTTTTCGGCCGTATGACCCCTATGGGTGATGGCCTGCAAAGCCTGAACGCTCCCCTGTCAGGCCTTCGGGACCGCATCGCCGTAATTGCCGTTGCGGACGGCGAGTCAAACTGGGGACCGGAGCCCCGGGGTATCATGCAGGGTATGTACGACAGCTACGGAGACAAAATCTGCTTTCATTTCATCAGCTATGCCCAGACTCCGTCTGAAAAGGCCTTTATTGACGATCTCGCGGGGCTCAATGCCTGCTCCGTTGTCGCCGATGGCGCCAGCCTGATGCAGGATGCTTACCGTGCCGATTTTATTGAACGCGTATTCTACACGACCAGGGAAGTAACCGTTGCTGCCCCCGCCCCTCCTCCCGCTCCGGCCGAAGAAGTAATCGTGTTCAGCAATATCAATTTTGATTTTGACAGTGCGGTGATCAAGGCCGAGTACGCTGAGCTTCTTAAGGAAGCGGCACGAATGCTCAAAGCCCGCCCGGGCGTCAAAGTCGCCGTGGAAGGTCATACCTGTAATATCGGACCCGCTGACTACAACATGAAGCTGTCCCAACGGAGAGCCCAGGCCGTGGCTGATTTTCTGGTCAGAGAAGGTATAAGCCGTGACCGTCTGGATGCCGGTGGATTCGGTCTGACGAAGCCCACCTTCAACAATGATACACGGGAAGGCCGCGCCCTGAACCGCAGGGTTGAATTGCGCCTGCAGTAAGCAACTGACGAAGCAGGAGGTCGCGAAAGACTCTTCGTATCGCCTTTCGCGGCCTCTTGCAGCCTTTGGAACCTGAATGGATCATGGACCACCCGGCATAGGGGCGCAGTGCGTCCGGGAACTACCGATGAAGAGGGGAATCACCGTCCTGATTCTTGTGCTGGTACTCTTCCTCGGCATCCCCTGTTCCTATGCCGGCAGTCAGGAAGGAACAACGGTACTCGGCAAGGACCATACCCTGTATGTCCAGTTTCAGGATTTTGCCGCGTCCCGTATTCTCACTCTCAACAGGAACTTTCTTCACCGACCGGATAATGTGTCTATTACGGTCGGGAATCCCCATTTTACGGGACGCTATTTCAGCATCGACCCTTCGACCACCACCATTGAAGTAAAACTCACCGGTTCACGTCTGACGCCATACATCGGAGTGCTTACCTACATCGAAAGCATCTACGAATGCAGGGGACCGTCCCGCATAAGCGCTTCAAAAGGCCCCTTTTACCCCGTCAGTCACCGAAAGGTAACCGAGATATTCCGCTATAATCACAACCGGTGGCAATGACATTCGTGACGCCGAAGGGATAGAAAGGTACGAGCAATGCGAAGCAGAATTGCCGAAGCCATCGGATTACGCTATTGTCCTGTTGCCCTTTCCCGGAGCGACGAGGTACCTCCGGGATCTCTCCAGTTCAAGGAAGGGCGCTGGGGTTGCGTTATGTGGCTTGCGACCCATGCGGCAAAAGGAAAACCCGCCGCGTGCGGGATCAAGACTTTCGGTTGCCCGGGCGGCGGTGTCGGCTTGGGATTCGGAAACCAGTACGTCAACTTTCCCGGCGGTGTCCCCGGGTTCTGCCATTTCCTCTCCTCGGGAAACGCCTCACGCGAAGGGGGCAGGGAACTGGCCGAGACAATCAAACCTTTTGTCACCTCCGACACATTCGACAATTTTCTTGAGGGTGAACGATACCTGAAGGGACCTGAGCAGGTTTCCGCCTTTATCGACAACTTGCCCATCAGGGACATGCCCGGATCTTTCGCCGTCTTCAGGCCCCTGGATGATGTCGAAGGTGGAAACGACGTGCCGGAAGTCATCATTTTCTTTGTAAACCCCGATCAGTTCTCAGCCCTCGTTGTACTGGCCAATTACGGTCGCACGAACAATGAGACAGTTATCATGCCCTTCGCGGCCGGGTGCCAGGCCATAGGAATCTACCCCTGGCGGGAGGCACAATCGGACGCGCCCCGGGCAGTTGCGGGCCTGACGGACCTCTCCGCGCGGGTCCATGTCCGCCGCCGACTGGGTGAATCTAACCTGATGACCTTTGCCGTTCCCCTGTCCCTCTTCAAAGAAATGGAGGATAACGTGGAAGGATCGTTCCTGCAGCGACCCACCTGGAAAAGTCTGCTCTGAAGCTTGATGGGTGCGACCTGAGCGGCTATTCATGGGACGACAGAAAAAATACTACGCAGTCTTGCGGGGGAGAAAACCCGGAATATACGAAAACTGGTTCGGTCCCGGCGGCGCCGAGGAGCAGGTACGGGGATTTGCCGACGCCCGCTATCGGGGCTTTTTTTCGCGGGGAAAAGCCGAGACGTGGCTCCGCAATCCCGATGAAAGAACAGAAAAGAACCCCCCGTCGAAAAAAGGCGGTCCATCCTCACCAAGGGCACAGGTCCGGCCAGGCGACGTGATCATTTACACCGACGGCGCCTGCCGCGGCAATCCGGGGCCCGGCGGCTACGGTGTCGTCATTATAGATGGAGAAACAAGGCGAGAGTTGTCCCGGGGTTTTCGGCTGACCACGAACAACCGTATGGAATTGCTGGCCTGCATTGCCGCCCTGGAATCACTCGAAAAACCTTCTTCGGTCGTACTCCACAGCGACTCAAGCTATGTGGTCAATGGCATCAACAAGGGGTGGGCTGAGAAGTGGCGGGCAGGCAACTGGATGAGAAACCGCGTCGACGCGGTCCGCAACGTCGATCTCTGGAAGAAGCTGCTCGGGCTCTGCGAAATGCACCGGGTCCGCTTCGTTTGGATCCGCGGCCACGCGGGAGACCGGGAAAACGAACGCTGTGACAAACTGGCCCTACAGGCGGCTGAAGGCAGCCGCCTGTATGTGGATCACGGCTACAGGGGAAAACGGCAGGAGGGTCACGAACAGGTCGCCCTTTTGAAAGAAGGGAAGAGCAATGGCAAAAAATGATTTCGTCTTTCATCACCGGCGCCGCATAGAATACGCGGACCTCGACGGACAGGCAATCGTGTTTTTTGGAAATTACCTGAAGTACTTCGACACGGCGATTACGGAATACCTGCGTTCCCTGGGTTTCGACTACGGAACAATCCTGCTTGAAACCGGACATGACGTACACGTCGTCAAGGCTTCGGTGGAGTTCAAAGAGCCCGTCCGTTTCGATGAGATCATCGATATTCATGTCCGTGCCGCCCGATTGGGGAGATCATCCCTCACCTTTGCCCTTGAAATCTATTGTGGGGCGGAAGAGGTGCCCCGGGTGACAGGGGACGTGGTGTGGGTCACCATGGATCAGAAAACCCGGCGCCCCGCACCCGTCCCCGAAGCGCTGGTCGTCCGCCTGGCTGAAATGGAAGGATCCGGGTTGGACCGCGGGTAGCAGGGGGAACAGCCGGAACCCCGGCCCGTACCTCGTTTCAAACGTCAGGTGGGAGATACAGAAAAAGGAAACCTTGGGAATCCTTCGTCTCGCCCTGGAGGACGACCCTGTCGTACAGACGTCGGAAACGCGGAACGTCGAGCATAGCTTCTCCTGTCGTGGTTGTTGCCGTGGCCTGTTTCAGACCCACCCTTTCCTCGGCGGCACGGTGATGTTCCCGGCAACCGGCCCATACGCTCCGGTGAGTGTCCGGCAGTGCGCCGCCCGCCGGAGAAATTCATGGAGTAATGAAAGGATCCGACATGACCTTCAAAGAAGCCCCTCCTTCACCTGTGCACAGGCGAAGCATCGAAGTCGAAACCTTCGAGCACGGCGCCACTTCCCTTCTCGTGGTGGGGCGTCTCCGGGACAATCGCTTTAATGAAACGCGTTCCTTCGGCGGAACGGTTTTTCCGCCGGGCATCGTTCATGACATGATCATCAGGCTTATAGTGCGACGGTCGGACATGACCATCGAATCGATCGACGTTGAAATGCCCCGCACGCCCAGGGACGAGTGCCTGGAAGCACAGAATTCCCTTGACCTGTTCAGGGGCACGAGAATCGAACGGGGATTCACCGACCGGGTCAGGGCGTCAGCCGGAAAAGGCAGAGGATGCACTCACTTGGCATCCCTCTTTCTGGCCATGGGATCGGCGGCCGTTCAGGGAGCATGGTCCGCCATGGCAGAACGGCCGTTGCGATTAAAAGACACCGGGGAAGCAGCGTGCGCGTTACTGGAGGACACCTGTCTCGTCTGGCGCTCGGGCGGTCCGGCCATGAAACAGCTCCTGGAGCGGATAGATCAGGACAAAGCCCTGGATGACGAACGTCCTGTCCGAAAATGATCGCCTGTACCAAGAACTGTTCTTCACAGATTCAGTCGAGGGAGAGGATGATCCCCATGGAATATCGGATCAAGGGACAGAAGGAACTGGATGAACAGGTCCGTGACAGGGGGCTCTGCACGGGATGTGGCGCCTGCGTGAACCTCTGTCCTTACCGGGTATTTTACCGTGATCGGACCATCACGCTAAACCCCTGCGACATACCCTCGGGACGATGTTACGCCTTCTGCCCCCGGACTCCGGTGGATCTCGATGAGATGCGCCGCCGCTTCTTCGAGCAGGCGGAGTTCACGCCGGAAATCGGTCCGGTGAAGGATTTCTGCATCGCCCGGGCGACGGACGAGGCAACCAGGGAATCGTCTCAGCACGGGGGTGTTGTTTCAGCCCTCATGACCCTTGCTCTCGAGGAAGGATTGATCGACACCGCCATCGTCTCTGAAGGACGGGAAGGTTTCCTGAAGAAAGGGGTGGCTCTCTCCGAGCCGGATGAAATCCTGAAGCGGGGCAAAAGCACCTTTATCGTGTCACCCGTCATAGCCGAATTCAACCGCGTCGCCCAGGGCGATGCCGGAGCAATCGGTGTGGCGGCCACACCCTGTCAGGCCTTTGCCCTGTCCCGGATGCGCCTCAAGCCCGACCTGCCTTCCGGTGACAATCCCATCGACAAGCTCAGGATCGTGATCGGCCTCTTCTGCGGTTTCACCCTGTCACAGGCCAGCCTGGTCGAGCTGCTGAAGGAGTCGTCGGCCGATCCTGAAACCGTTACGGGAATGGAGATTCCCTCCGGCCGGGACGTCCTCGAAGTTTACACGAACAGTGGCCTGCTCCGGTTTCCCCTGGCCGTGGTTCAATCTTTCATCCGCGAAGGGTGCCACTTCTGTATCGACACGACGGCGGAGTACGC
Organism: Syntrophales bacterium; assembly: GCA_023228425.1. Taxonomy (NCBI): domain Bacteria; kingdom Pseudomonadati; phylum Thermodesulfobacteriota; class Syntrophia; order Syntrophales; species Syntrophales bacterium. The sequence goes on along the minus strand of JALOBE010000020.1, from coordinate 30,168 downwards.
CGACCTGTCCGTCGGCTCGGCCCGTTTTTCGGAAAGGTGGGAAGAAAACCGCTCCTGGAACCAGGTAATCGTCAGAACCGCGCGTGGAATGGACCTGCTCACCATGGCGCGGGAAAAGGGTATCCTCGAGTTTCGCCACGCCTCTCCGGAGAACCTGGAAACATTGAAGCGGGCGGCAGCTGAAAAAAAGCGGCAATCCCTGAAGAACCTGGCAGAAAAGAGCGGCAATCCCCGTGACCTGATTTACCTGGATGCCGATGATGCCGTCCTGGCGGCACTGACGCGAGGAGACACCCATGTCGAAGCTGATTGAAATGCGGGAAGGGGAACTCCATCTTCTCATGGGAAACGAGGCCCTTGCCCGGGGCGCTCTGGAAGCGGGTATGCAGGTGGCAGCCGCCTACCCTGGTACGCCGTCATCGGAAATCCTGAAAAATCTCGCCGGCGTAGCTTCTGAACTCAACTTGTATGTGGAGTGGTCCACCAACGAAAAGGTCGCACTCGAGGTGGCCGCGGCGGCTTCTTTCGCCAGCCTGCGATCGTTGTGTATCATGAAGCAGAACGGTGTCAACGTGGCTTCCGACTTTCTGCTCCACTTGGCCGGTTCGGGCATTCGAGGCGGCATGGTACTCGTCTGCTGCGATGATCCGGGAGCCCTGTCAAGCGTGAACGAAGGCGAATCCCGTCATTTTGCCCGGATGATCGAACTCCCCCTGCTGGAACCCGGCGATTTTCAGGAATCCAAGGATCTGATGGCCTGGGCCTTTGAATTGTCGGAACAACTCGGGACGCTGGTCATGTTGCGTAGTGTAACCCGCCTTTCCCATGCCAGCGGTATGGTGCGGGCGGGACGGTTGCCCCCCGGCGGCGGGCGGCACGCCGATTTCCGTCATGACGGCCCTGTCCTGGACCCCCGTGAAGGCCCCATGATCAGTCTCCCCGTTGAGTACAAACACGACCTTCAACAGGAACGGGTCTGCCGTGCCCGTGATCTGTTTGAGCACTCTTCTTTCAATACCTATGAGGGACCGGAAAACCCGGAGCTTCTGGTTATCTCGAGCAGCGTCTGCTCCCTCTACAGCCGGGAGGCAATTCACATGCTCAACCTCGCCGGCAGGGCAGGACTTCTGAAGCTCGCCACCACCTGGCCTCTGCCGCCGGACCTGCTGGGCAGGCACCTCTCCGCCGCCGGAAAAATCCTGGTGGTAGAAGAAGTACTTCCTTTCCTGGAGGAAAACGTCAAGGTACTGGCAGCCGAACGGGCGGCGGATACAGATATCGGGAAGTTTTACGGAAAGAGTGATGGAAGGCTTCCCATGACGGGTGAGCTCTCACCGGACATCGTTGCGGCGGCCTTGCGCGATATTCTCGATATCCACGATGCAGGAACGAACCGGAAGTATGAGGAGAAGGATCCGGACACAATCCTGCCCCTGATCCCCCGACGGGGTCTTTCCTTCTGTCCCGGCTGTCCCCACCGGGCTTCCTACTGGAGCATCCGTACGGCCCTGAAACTCGATGGCCGTCGGGGATTCGTCTGCGGAGACATCGGCTGTTACACGCTGGACGTTTTCCCGGGCGGCGCCAACACCCTCAAAACCCTCCATTCCATGGGATCCGGAACGGGCGTGGCAAGCGGGTTCGGTCAATTGTCGTCCTTCGGCCTCGACAGACCTGTCCTGGCAGTCTGCGGTGATTCAACCTTCTTCCACGCCGCCATGCCGGCCGTGGTAAACGCCATTCATCACCGGGCGAGGATCACCATGGTGATCCTCGATAACAGCGGAACGGCCATGACGGGGTTCCAGCCTCATCCGGGTCTGCCCGTCAATGCCATGGGACAGGAAACACCCGCAGTGGATATCCAGAAGGTCTGCGAAGCCATGGGTGCCCGGGTCGAGGTGCGCGACCCCTTTGACCTGGCCTCCACACAGGAAACCCTGAACGCCCTCATGGAGAACAATGACGGACTTAACATCCTGATCCTCCGGCAGTCCTGCAGTCTGTCTCCGGAGAAAAGGGGATCAAAGACGTATAACGTCCGGGTGGATGAGACTCTCTGCATCGGCGAGGATTGCGGCTGCAACCGCCTCTGTACCCGCCTCTTCCGGTGTCCCGCACTGCTCTGGGACAGGGAACGTGGAAAAGCTCGCATCGACGAGGTTCTCTGTGTGGGATGCGGTGTATGCGCCTCCATCTGCCCTCGATCCGCCATTCTGAAGGAGGTACCTGCATGATGGCCACGATGGCTCCCCGACTCCCCGGCGACCCCTGCAACATCATCATCACCGGCGTAGGCGGCCAGGGAAACGTGATGGCTGCCCGCGTTCTGGCGGGCATGCTCGCCAACAGGGGTTATATGATTACCATCGGCGAAACTTTCGGCGCGTCCCAGCGGGGCGGCTCGGTGATGAGCCACATCCGGGCCTCGGTGCAGGGCACCTGGAGTCCCCGGATGCCGAAAGGATCCGCCCACATCGTTGTGGCCCTTGAACCCGTTGAGGCACTCCGCGTTCTCTCGGACTACGGCCACCCCGGCGTTATCGTTCTTGCCAATACGCGTCCTGTCTACCCCATAGACGTCATTACGGGAGAACTCGGTTATCCCTCGCCTTCGGAAATCGAGGCCGCGCTTCTCAGGCTGTCGGCAGAACTCTGGATGATCGACGCCACAGACCGGGCCGTCAGCCTGGGAAACGCCGTTCTCGCGAACATCATCATGGTGGGAGCTTTGACCGCCCTGAACATTCTTCCCGTCAGCGCCGATGATTTCAGGATCGTCATAGAACGGATTGTCACGGAAGAGCGACTCGGAGCCGATCTCGAGGCCTTTTCCGCCGGAATGGGCTCCGTCGGAGCATCCTGTTGTGCCCCGGGCCTGTGACAACCTGTCATGGCCGGGGGGAAAGCCGGGACGTACAACGTCCCGGCCCGACCATAAGGGAGGTATGAACGACAAATCGATCTGTGCCCGTGCTTATCTTCAGTTTTCTGTTTTTCTCATGAATGCCGGTGTATCATAATCATAATTTTCGTCATCGCTTATCATGCCCATCTTGATGACAACCGGCGACTTTTCCCCGCCCGCCCTGTTCCTCATGAAGGTGGGCGTGGACAGGTCCTCCTTATCTTTCCTGATGCCGCTGAAGGTTGTGACAGTCGGTGTTTCCTTCCGTCGCTGAATCGTACCATTCTCAAAACCGGTGGCGATAACGGTCACCCTCAATTCATCGCCCATGTTTTCGTCTATGACGGTTCCGAAAATGATATTGGCTTCCTCGTGGGCTTCGGACTGGACCAGCGTTGAAGCCTCATTCACTTCGAAGAGCGTCATATCCGCGTTACCCGTTATGTTGAGGAGAACACCCCGGGCACCCTGAATGGAATTATCCTCCAGAAGCGGTGACGAGATGGCACGTTGAGCCGCCTCGACGGCCCGGCCCTCACCGCTGGCCATGCCCGTTCCCATGAGGGCCAGTCCCATATCGGACATGATGGTCTTCACGTCGGCGAAGTCCAGGTTAATCAGGCCGGGAACCATGACGAGATCGGATATTCCCTTGACACCGTGATAGAGAATGTCATCGGCTTTCTTAAAGGCTTCCTGGAGCGACATGTTACGGCCGCTGATGCTGAGTAGACGCTGATTCGGAATAACGATCAGGCTGTCCACGACTTCCCTCAGTTCAGTGAGGCCTTCCTCGGCATTCAGTTCCCGGCGCCTTCCTTCAAAGAGGAATGGTTTCGTCACCACGGCAACGGTAAGCACGTCCAGTTCCCGGGCGACTTCGGCAACGACGGGAGCCCCTCCCGTTCCTGTTCCGCCGCCCAGGCCGGCCGTAATGAACACCATGTCGGCACCGTCGATTAAATCTCTGATGCGGTCCTTTGATTCCATGGCCGCACGCCTTCCCACATCGGGATCGGATCCCGCGCCCAGTCCCCGGGTTACGTCTGAACCAAGCTGCACCTTGACCGGGGCCCGCGACACCTCGAGCGCTTGGGAGTCCGTGTTTGCCGCGATGAAATCAACACCGTTGAGTTTGTAGGAAATCATCATGTTGACGGCGTTTCCCCCGCCGCCGCCGATTCCCACCACCTTGATCTTCGCACCGTTTTTCTTTCCGCCTTGGACTAGTTCAAACATCTTTCATCCTCCCTTAAAAGAAATCATTAAACCATCGTTTCATCCGCGCCGTTATCTTCCGCACTATATTGATATCGCCTTTTTTAAACCGCACGGGCGACTTGTCCCGTGCCCCATGCACCACCAGGCCCACCCCGGTGGCGTAGAGCGGACTTTTCACAATGTCCGAAATGCCGCCGACGCCGACGGGGCAGCCGATCCGTACAGGCATGTCGAACACGCTCTCTCCCAGTTCAAGAACGCCCTCCATCATTGACGTACCCCCGGTCAGAACGATTCCCGCTCCCAGCAGGTCATCCTGTCCGGACCTGACAATCTCCCGGTTGGCAAAGTGAAGAATTTCTTCCACACGGGGCTGTACGATGTCACCCAGGACCTGTCGTGATATTTTTCGTGGGCTCCGGCCTCCCACGCTGGGAACCTCGATTGTCTCATCCTGAGGAATCAGGTTTGTGTAGGCGCACCCGTATTTGATTTTTATCTTTTCGGCTTCCAGAGCGGGTGTTCTCAACCCGACGGCAATATCATTGGTCACGTAGATGCCTCCCAGGGGAATCACTGCCGTGTGCTTGATGCTGCCGCCCGCAAAGACGGCCACATCCGTGGTTCCTCCCCCTATATCGATGAGGGCGGCGCCGAGGTCCCGCTCGTCTTGACCGAGAACCGCCTCACTCGACGCCAGGGGCTCGAGAACGATGTCGTTGACATCCAGCCCCACACGGTTGACGGACTTTATGATATTCTGAATCGACGTTACCGAACCGATGACCACGTGAACCTTCGACTCCAGGCGGACTCCCGCCATACCGATGGGTTCCTTGACTCCGTCCTGGTCATCGACGATGTAGTACTGGGGCAGGGTGTGAATCACCTTCCTGTCAAGGGGAATCGCGATGGCCATGGCAGCGTCGATGGCGCGCTTGACGTCCGTTTCGTCCACTTCTCCACCCCTGACGGCAACGATGCCGTGGCTGTTGAGACCCTTGATGTGGCTCCCGGCAATACCGGTGAAAACTGATTTGATTTCATAGCCCGACATGAGTTCCGCTTCTTCCACGGCACGCCTGATTGCTTCAACGGTGTTATCGATATTGACAACCACACCCTTGCGCAGTCCTGTCGAGGGATGGGTGCCGATCCCAATGATATCGATTCCCGTGTCGGTCACTTCGCCCACGACAGCACAGGTCTTCGTCGTTCCCACGTCGAGACCGACGATGATGTTCCCCCGTCTAGACATCGAGTGTTCTCCCTTTACCCGGAACCGACGAAGCCGCTGCTGGAAGCCCCGTCGATGCTCCTTGAGTTGTGACATACCTGTCGCGTGTCAGATATCCGTTCGTTTTCTGCCGTCACCGCGTTCCCTGCCCGCGGCGCCCCCATGCCGGACAATCACCCGTCCCGGGTCGGTCAGGTCGACGAGCAGCGGTGAGAGGGACAGATGTTTCGCCGTCAGATCAAAAAGAATCGTTCGAAGTCTGCTGAATTTTTTGTCATAGTCTCCAAAGCCCAGCACGAAAAACCGGTGGTCAACGGTGTACAGCGAATACCCGTACAGATGATCACCCCTGATCTCCGAAATATTTTCCATTGATGGATAGCCCGCCTGTCTCGACAGGTAATCAAGCAGATCCATGGCCCCCCGGAGCAATTGTTCGTCGAGAACCCCGCTCTCACTGAAGCCCGTCATGACCGGAAGATCGACCCGGTCCCCGTTATCCAAATTCTTGAAGATGGTCCCCTCTTCATCGAGAAGGTATATGTGCTGTTCGTGGCTGATGAGAGCCACCGGTCTGCGTTCCTCTATCTCGATGACAAGGCGGTTCGGCAGTTCCCTTCCCATACGGACGTCCCTGACCCAGGGGTTTGTCTTGATGCCCGTCACCATCCGGTTCATATCGACGGTGAGTATATTGGTGGTACCCGTGATGCCGGACAGCTGCAGGACTTCGCCCTCGGATAGCCGGTCAGTTCCCCTGACGGTGGTGTCCTTCAAGGTGAAATAGTCGGAGCAGAGTATCACATTGTAGCTGTAGACCATCCCCAGGCCCACCAGACCCGTCGCGATGACAATGCTTACCGTGAGAACCACTTCCCGGAGAATTTTCCCGGAACGTCGCTTGAGCCGGTTCTTCCTGATTACAATCGAGGAGCGTACAGACCTTTTCTTCATGGTTCTTCTCCGATCACGATCACTTCCCGTTCAAGCTCCAGACCCGTCAGTTCCTTCACCCGGTCGCGCAGCCTGTCGATGAGGGTCAGAACATCACCGGCGGTTGCCTTCCCGTCATTGACGATAAAATTTCCGTGTAGTTCAGAAACCACCGCATCACCGACCCGCGCTCCTTTGAGGCCCGCTTCTTCAATGATTCTGCCGGCCGGGGCGCTCGAAGGGTTCTTGAATATGGACCCGGCGCTTCGCAGGGAAAGGGGGTGCCGCTGCCGTCGCCTGGCCATGTTTTCGTTTATCCGGTTCCTGATTTTTCCAGAGTCCCCAAGGACAAGAGAAAGAAGCGCCGCCGTTATTATGGAGTTTTCCGGAATATCCAGATTACGGTATGAAAAAGACAGCCTCTTCGCCTCCCATTCCCCGACTGTTCCCCTGGGCGTCACCAGAAACAGGGAAGTTACGATATCGTTCATCGCTCCTCCCCAGGCACCGGCGTTCATGCGCAGCGCGCCTCCCAGGGTCCCCGGAATTCCGGCACAGAACTCGATACCCGTCAGTGATTCCCTGAGGGCTGCTTCAACTATGCGCGCCAGGGGAACACCCGCTTCAGCATACATCGAAGGATTCTCCGGTGAGTCATGTCGAATCTCCATGTGCTGAAGGTTTTTCAGGGATATCACGATCCCCCGGTAGCCGCCGTCCCGAACGATCAGGTTTGTGCCGTTTCCAAGCGGGAAGAAGGGAACGTTTCTTCCCGACAGGAAGGCGACCAGCCGTTCCAGTTCCCGGGTATGCGCCGGTTCGACGAAGAAGTCCGCGATACCGCCTACGCCGAGCGATGTATGACGGTCCATGGACTCTCGGGAGCGCACGGAACCGGAGACAATCTCCCGAAGCGTTCTCTCCATGTCGATTTTTTCAGCCCCGTCCATGAGTTCTCCCGTCAAATCCCCGTCGGCATCCGCCTCACCGTTCGGGCCCCTTTGCATCATCACCTGCTTCAAGGAAAGCCTCGCCTACCTTCCAGACGTTCCCCGCCCCGAGCGTAATGATCGTATCCGGGGCCGATGTTTCACTCCGCAGAAATGACACGATGTCATCGAACCCGGCAATGTAACGGACATCCCCGTGCCCTCCCTTCTCGATGGCCTCGCTGAGCAGCGAGGCGTGAACGCCGGGAATGGCCGCTTCACGCGCACCGTAGATGTCTGTCAGGATCACCCTGTCGGCATCGTTGAAAGCCCCGATAAACTCCTCGAACAGGGCCCTCGTTCGGGAATAGCGGTGAGGCTGGAACACGACGGTGATGCGGCCGCCCCACACCTGCCGGGCCGCTTTCAGCGTCTCCCGAATTTCCGTGGGGTGGTGGCCGTAATCGTCGACCACGAGGATACCCTCCCGGGACCCCTTGATTTCCAGCCTTCGCTGGACACCGGTATAGCTTTCGATCCCCTTCATGATATCGGGAAGGGTCATGTCGAGTTCCCGGGCCGCCGCGATGGCCGCCAGGGAATTTGAAACATTGAAAAGACCGGGTACCATGAGCTGTATTCTCTTATGGGTTTCACCGTCCGACGAGAGGGTGTAATGCGATGACATCCGGTGAAACGAGATGTCACAGGCCCGGTAATCGGCCTCTTCAGAAACCCCGTAGGTAATGACCCGTCGCTTGATCCGGGGCAGGATATCCCTCACGTGCCCACAATCGACACCCAGGATCGTTGCACCGTAAAAGGGAACGGAATTGGCGAACTGGACAAAGGCATCCTTGATCTCATCGATGTCACGGTAATAATCGAGATGCTCCCGATCAATGTTGGTGATGACCGCAATCAACGGTGCCAGTCCAAGAAAGGATCCGTCGCTCTCGTCGGCTTCAGCCACAATGATGTCGCCGCTCCCGAGGCGGGCGTTGGTGCCGATGCTCAGAAGCTTGCCGCCTATCACCATGGTGGGATCGAGTCCGCCGAAAGAAAGTATCGACGATATCATCGAGGTGGTCGTCGTTTTTCCGTGACAGCCGGAAACGGCAACGGACTCTTTCATCCTGAGTAGTTCCGCAAGCATTTCCGCCCTGGGTATGACGGGGATACCCCGTCGCCGGGCTTCATCGACCTCCGGATTGCCCGAAGGAATCGCCGTGGATGTAACTACCGCCTGGGCGTTCCCCAGGTTGGCCGCCGCGTGGCCGTAGTACAGGCGGACACCAAGGAGCCGCAGCCGTTCCGTGGTATCCGTACACTGAAGGTCAGATCCGCTGACGCGATACCCCAGGTTCAGCAGAACCTCGGCTATTCCGCTCATGCCGATGCCGCCTATGCCGATGAAATGGATGTGGCCGATCTTGCGGCGCATGAAGTTCCGTGTCCCGGTTTCCGCCATGTTATATCACTCCGATCATTTCGAGGCAGTGGTCCACTATGGTCCGGGCCGCCAGAGGTCTTCCCAGGGCCTTCGATGCCTCTTCCATGGCCTGCAGCTTCGCCCTGTTGCCGTAAAGCGTTCTGATACGGGAGGCCAGGATCTCCCCCGTGCAATCCTTTTCCTCTATCATCTCCGCGGCACCACGCCGGACCAGGAAGCCGGCATTCAATGCCTGGTGGTTCCCTGCCGCGTAAGGATAGGGAATCAGGATCGCCGCCTTCCCGGCTGCGGTGATTTCCGCTATGGAAGTAGCCCCGGCCCTGCAGACCAGGAGGTCCGCCGTCCTGAAAAGAGACGGCATATCGTCGATGAATTGATGGACCTCGGCATTCATACCGCTTGTTTCATAAGCCGCGGCCACGCTCTTTACATCCTTCACCCCCGCCTGATGTATGATCCCGACGGCCTGTTTCAGATCCTGCAAGAATGGAAGGGCTTCCGTCATGATACGGTTGATGGCCGAAGCTCCCTGGCTCCCCCCGAAAACCAGGATGGTAAAGATGCCCTTTTCTTTCAGGCGGGATTCCCGGGCTTCGAAAAATCCCGCCCGCACGGGATTCCCCGTATAGACCACCCGCATGATGGGGAACCACTGTCTTGTATCCTCGAAGGACACGAATATGCGGTTGGTAAATTTACCGAGAACAGCATTGGTGAAACCGGGCTCGGCGTTCTGCTCCGCGATGGCCGTTCTGATCCCCATGAAATGGGCCGTCATGACGGCAGGCCCCGACGCGTATCCACCCACGCCGAGAACCAGGTCGGGTTTGAATTCCTTTATGATGGACCGGGACTGGCCCATGCTCCGGGGAATGCGGGAAAGTCCGCCCAGGGAACCCAAAAAACCCTTCCCCTTCAGACCAACCACATCGATAACCTTCAGGTCGAACCCTCTCGACGGCACTATTTTCGCTTCCAGGCCGCGTCTGGTCCCGATGAACAGCACCTGGTGTCCCTCATCCCGGCGGAGAAGTTCCTCCGCAATGGCCAGGGCCGGGAAGACATGGCCCCCCGTGCCTCCCCCGGCAATTATTATTTTTACGGGAAAGCCCCTGTTCTTCATGCCTTCTCTCTCGTGTCGCCGTCATTTCTCAGACGGGATGATATGTTGATGAGAATCCCGATCGACACCATGCTCATGATAAGCGAAGTCCCTCCGTAGCTCATGAAGGGCAGCGCCAGGCCCTTGGTGGGAAGAAGTCCCATGACAACGGCCATATTTAAGAACCCCTGCAACGCCAGAAGCGTGGTCAGACCCGATGCGAGCAGGGTGCCGAACAGCGTATCGGACCTGAAAGCAATCATGAATCCCCGGACCACGAGTACCGCGAAGAGCAGGATGACCAGGGCCACGGCAATGAAGCCGACCTCTTCGGCAAGGACCGCGAGAATAAAGTCCGTATGAGGTTCGGGCAGATAAAAAAGCTTCTGCATGCTGTTTCCCAGCCCCACACCGAAGGCTCCGCCCGAGCCGAACGAAATGAAGGACTGGATAATCTGGTAGCCCTTTTCGCTTGGATCGTCCCAGGGACTCCGGAAAGCCATGATGCGCTGAACCCGGTAGCTCTCACGAACAAGAAGAAATACGGCCACGGGCGCGATGGTCGCGGTCAGTCCGGCCAGATGCATCACTCTCCCCCCGGCCACGAAGAACATGATCAGAACCGTTGCCGTTATGATGACCGCTGTCCCGAAGTCGGGCTGCAACAGGATGAAAGCCACGATAAGCGATATCAGGACCAGAGGAACCATAAATACACGGAAAAACTCCTTCAGGTGATCCGCTTTTTTCGTCAGGTAATGGGCCATGAATATGACTACCGCGACCTTGACGGCTTCGGACACCTGGAATGAGAAGGGGCCCACTTTCAGCCACCGGGTGGCGCCTCCCACAGTGGAGCCCGCTCCGGGGACGGCGAGGATAACCAGAAGCGCACAGGACAGGATAATGCCGGGATAGGCCAGGCGCTTCCAGAAATGATAGGGGAAACGGGACGCGGCGATCATGGCCAGAAGCCCGATGACCACGAACACAATTTGTTTTTTCAGGAAGTGGTACTCGTCACCGAAGCGGTCGGCGGCGATAAGGACGCTGGAACTGTAAATCATGACCGTCCCGACGCATACCAGTATGAGCGCGGCATAGAGCAGAACGTTATCGGACGTCCTGTGGACCTTTCGAACTTTGGTGGTCATTGTTGCCCCTGTTTTGTTTCCCCCATGGACTCCATGGCTGCGATCAGTTTCTTTTTAAAAAAATCTCCACGCTCCCGATAATCGACGAATTCGTCAAAACTCGCGCACCCCGGTGACAAGAGCACCACATCCCCCGGGCGGGCACTGACGAGAGCCCTGTCGACGGCGGCGTCAAGAGTTTTCTCAACGCTCGTGGAAACGATCCCTCCCAGCATGCCGGCTATTCCCGGTCCTGCTTCACCAAAAAGAATCAGCTCCCGGACTTTCTCCCTGAGCGGTTCCTCGAGGCGGCTGAAGTCATCCTTCTTGTCTCTGCCTCCCATGAGAAGCACCAGTGGCTCCTCGAAGGCTTCAAGGGCTCTCATGACGGCATCAACATTGGTGCCTTTCGAATCGTTGAAGAACCGGACTCCCCTCCAAGAGCCGACCTCTTCAATCCGATGAGGAAGTCCCTGGAAGGATTCAAGTGCCTCCTGAATGACCTCACGGGGACATTCACAGGCCCGGGCGGCCACAATGGAGGCCATGATGTTTTCCCGGTTGTGGCGGCCACGAAGCTGGACATGTTCCAGAAAATAGACTTCTTCCGCGAAACCGTGGCGCCTCAGCCGGAGATTCGGGCCATCGACAAAAATACCCTCCTCCAGGATCCCCTTGGAGCTGAAGAGGATGACCGGCCCGGCGATCGATTCGACCAACTCCGTGGAACAGGGATCATCGGCATTGAGAATGGCCGGGTCACCGGGCCCCATGTTTTTGAAGATGCGCTTTTTCGCGTCTTTGTAATTGTCCAGGCTGCCGTGATAATCCAGGTGGTCAGTACCCACGTTCAGCAAAACGGCGATACGGGGCCTGAAATCCCGAACCCACTGGAGCTGGAAGCTGCTGACCTCGACAACAAGAACGTCAAAGCCGCCGTCGTTTCCCGCGCAGGATATGAGGGGCGTTCCGAGGTTACCGCCCAGGAACACCTCTTGCCCCCAAAGCTTCAGCATGTGCCCCGCCAGTTCCGTGGCGGTGGTCTTGCCGTTGGTCCCCGTTACGGCAACGATGGGTCTTTCTATGAAGGCAAAGGCCAGTTCTATTTCGCTGATCACGGGAATGCCCTTCGCCTCGGCTTCCTGAAGCACGAGATTGGCGGGCGGAACTCCCGGCGACGGTATCACCAGTTCAGTCCCGGGAGGAAGAGACGGCGTTCCGGGAGCATATTCGACGGTTAGGGGATAATCCTTCAAGGAGGCCGCGGCATGGGACAGTTCCTCCAGAGGCCGGTCATCGATGGCGTGGACCCGGGCACCCCGGCCGGCAAGAAACCGTGCTACGGCTATTCCGGTCGTTCCGAGACCGTAAACCAGAACCTGTTTTCCCCCAAGACTCAGCTTCATCCCGTCACCTGATCTTCAGGGTGCTGATGGCAAGAAGCGCCAGAATAATGGATATGAGCCAGAACCGGACAATCACCTTCGGTTCGGGCCACCCCTTCAGTTCAAAATGATGGTGGATGGGTGCCATGCGGAAAATTCGCTTTCCATTGGAGACCCTGAACCACCCGACCTGGAATATGACAGAGATCGTTTCCACCACAAAAATACCGCCCACGATGACCAGGACGATTTCCTGCTTCGTCAGCACCGCCACGGTTCCGAGGGCGCCTCCCAGCGAAAGCGAACCCACATCGCCCATGAATATCTGGGCGGGATAGGTGTTGTACCAGAGGAAGCCCAGTCCGGCTCCCACCATGGCACCGCAGAAAACCGTGAGTTCCCCCACACCCGCCACGTAAGGTGTCTGAAGATAGTCGGCTATCTTTATATTGCCCGCGAAATAGGCGAAAAGAAGGTAGGTCCCGAAACAGATCGTGGCGGGACCGATAGCCAGGCCGTCAAGTCCGTCGGTCAGGTTCACGGCATTGGCCGCCCCCACGATGATGAAGGTGGAAAAGATCACGTAAAACCAATGAAGATCAGGCATGATCGTCTTGAAAAAGGGGATCATCACCGTTGAATTGAAGCCCGGCTTGAGGAAGAGCAGGCAGCTGACGGTGAAGGCGATGACAAACTCCAGCAGAAGACGTGTTCTCCCGGGCAATCCCCGACTGTCCCGACGGGACAGCTTGCGATAATCGTCGACGAATCCGATGAGCCCGAAGCCGACGGTAATGATGATGACCATCCAGATGTAGTCCACGTTGAGCCTGGCCCACAGAAGGGTCGAGACCACCACGGAAAAAACGATCAGGATTCCTCCCATGGTGGGTGTTCCCTGTTTTGAAAAATGAGACCCCGGTCCATCGGAACGGATCTGCTGCACGATCTGGAGGGTCTGCATCTTCCTGATAATCCAGGGGCCGAGCATAAAGCATAGAACCAGTGCCGTAATGGTGGCATAGATGGTCCGAAACGTTATATAGCGAAATATATTGAAGGAAGAAATCGTATCGCTGAGGGGATAGAGCACGTGATAAATCATGACGTCTCCCCCGTTCTGTCCGCCTTGATGGCCTCGACGAAGCGCTCCATTTTCATGGCCCGTGAACCCTTGACCAGGATCCACAAGTCATTGCGATACAACCCCCGAAGGATGGAGATGACATCGTCGGGACCGCTGACTTCCTTAATCCTTTCCGCCGCCATCCCGGCTTCCCGGGCACCTTTCGCCACGGCACCCGCATATGCTCCCGTCAGAAAAAGTGTACCCACACCGGTCGCCGCGGCGAGCCCCCCGGCCTCTTCATGCATGAGCGTTGCCTGAGCCCCCAACTCGAGCATATCACCGAAAATGAATACACTCTGACCGCTTTGCCGGGCCGCGGCAAGGGTGTTCAGGGCCGCCGCGACCGAAGCGGGATTCGCGTTGTAACTGTCATCGATCAGGGTAGCCCCCGACGCAAGCCGTGTAACGGTCATCCTTCCCGGAACCTGCTGAAAGGTTGTCAGCCCTTCACATATCTCGTCAAAGGGAACGGCCATGGCAAGGCAGGCGGCGGCGGCGGCAAGGGCGTTGTAGATGTTGTGCGTTCCCAGGATGGACATATCGATTCCCCGGGAAAGGCCGCCGATTTTCAGAGTAAAGCTGACGCCCATGCCTCCCCGGGTAAAAATGTGTACGGCCCGGACAGTCGCCTGCTCGGTAATGCCGAAACTGATACTTTTCCCCCGCCACCGGTCTTCGAGGATCCTGATATTCGGATCGTCCCGGTTGATAACGGCCAGGCCGTCAACTTTCAGCGCCGAAAAGAGCGCCCCCTTTTCTTCCCTGATCTCATCCAGCGTTTCGAATCCCTGGAGGTGGGCGGGGCCCACGTTGGTTATGACAGCAACGTCCGGATCGGTGATCTCGGCCAACCGGGCGATTTCCCCGGGCCGGTTCGAGGCAAGCTCAAAAACCCCGGCCTGGTGATGGGGACGCAATTGGAGCAAGCTCAGGGGAAGGCCGATACAGTTGTTGAAGTTCCCCCTGTTTTTAAGGATATCGAAGGATTGTGACGCCGTGTGTGCTATCATTTCCTTGGTCGTTGTTTTCCCTGAACTCCCTGTGACAGCCGTGACGGAACCTGGAAACCCTTTCCTCCACCAGTGCGCGATGTCTCCCAAGGCCCTGACGGTGTCCTTGACGGAAATGACCGTGGCGTCACCTGCAAGCTCCGAGATCCCTGGAACGCGGCCTTCTTCGAGGAGAACCGCGGCGGCCCCTCCGGCGATGGCCTGGGACAGAAAATCGTGGCCGTCCCAGGTCGTTCCCCTAATGGGGACGAAAAGACTTTTCGGCGGGAGGTCTCTCGAATCGGTGGTCAAGGACCGGCACAACTCGGTCCGTCCAGTCTTCCGCAGAGTCCCTCCGGTGGCTTCGAGAATGTCCGCTGTTGTTATAGTGAAACCTGTTTCCGTCACGATTCGCTCCCCGCTCCCCGTGCCCTGAGACACTGTACGGCAACCCGCCTGTCGTCAAAGGGGATCCTTTTGTTGCCGATGATCTGGTACTCCTCGTGGCCTTTACCCGCGATAAGCACAATGTCTCCGGGTACCGCGGCAGCTATAGCCCAGGCAATGGCCTCGCTTCGATCCTCGATAATCCTGTATTCCTTTCCTTCAGCGACGACCGGGTCGGATGGTGTCGCTTTACGCACCGTCGATCCGTTGATGCCTGCCTCGATTTCACGAATGATAGCAGCAGGGTTCTCATCCCGTGGATTGTCGGATGTAATGACCGTGCAATCACTCAGTTCGACGGCGGTCCGTCCCATGAGGGGGCGCTTCGTCCGGTCCCGGTCTCCTCCGCAACCGAACACGGTGATGAGCCGGCTGTGCTCAAAGGCCCGCAGGGTCGCCAGGACATTGCGCAGACCGTCCTCGGTGTGGGCGTAATCAACAAAAACGGACAGTTCCCTCGAAGGAACCCGTTCGAGCCGACCGGGAATAACCGCGGCATTCTCTATCCCCGCGACTATGGAAGACGACGGTATATCGAGGGTAATCGCCAGGGCGACCGCCGCCAGCACGTTGGAGAGATTGAACATCCCCGTGAGCTTCGAGGAAAGAGAGATGCTCCCCCGGGGACTCTGTACGACGGCCGTCATACCGTCCATGGTCAGAGAATATGCCGTGGTCTTCACATCCCGGTCGCCGTCGATGCCGTAGGTAACCAGCGGATTCTCGATCTCGGCGGCCAGGCGCCGTCCCCAGTGATCATCACTGTTGACCACGGCAGGGTTCTTTTTGAGCAGCTCCGTGAAAAAACGTTTTTTTACGGAAAAATAAGCCTCCATCGAACCATGGTAGTCCAGATGTTCGCTTGAAAGATTCGTAAAAACCCCCCGCTGAAAATCGACGTCGGCAACCCGGTCACGGTCGACGGCATGGGAGGACACCTCCATGACCACATGGCTGACTCCCGCGTCAGCCATGGTTTCGAGCATGTGTTGGAGATCCGGTGATTCAGGCGTCGTATGGGTCGAAACGAGTTCAACGTCGTTGTACCGGCAGCTGATGGTCCCGATGATACCCGCCTTGATGCCCGCGGCCTTCAAAATGGACTCCAGAAGACAGGTGATCGTCGTTTTGCCGTTCGTTCCCGTTATGCCGGTTACGAAGAGACGCTTTGACGGCCGGCCGTGAAAATTTGCAGCCAGGGTACTGAGAGCACGCCTGCTGTCGGCCACCCGCACAGTGGTCACACCCCGGTAATGGGGAATGTCCTTTTCATGAACAACGCAGCGGGCACCCTTTTCCAGGGCTTCGGACACATACTCATGGCCGTCGTAAAGGAGGCCGCGAAGGGCGACGAAAAGCGCGCCTGCCGAACATCGCCTGGAATCATAGCAGATTTGAGTGACGTCTCTTGAAAGGTCACCCGCGACAGCAATGACGGGAAGGCCTGCCAGGACCCGCGCCAGTTCCATGTAATCCCACTCCCCTCACCTGATAGAGTCACTGAAGAAGACATGGCACAGGGGCCTGCCTTTTGAATGCGACGGCATCTGTTCCTTCTGGTTTACCGCCCAGCCGCTTCCGGTGACCCTGATATCGATTCCCAGGTCCTGTCCCGCCTGCAACACTTCCCGCAGCGACAGGCCCGTAAAATCGGGGAAGAACTGTTCATGAGCGGGCTGATTGAAGGAATTGACCCGTTCGTTAAACACCGGAACGGCGGAGGCTGGGACAATGGACATTTCCCGCTCCACCTGAAGCGCCGACAGGCGCTTCAGGTCAATGTCCCGGTTGAACCGGGTGAGGATGCTCTCCGATATCTCCCTGAACACGGGGGCCGCCGCCACACCACCCCAACGGTTTTTCTGCGGTTCATCAAGCACGACAAGAACCATCATCCTCGGCTCCTCGGCGGGAAAGAAACCGATGAACGACGTGATCACCTGTTTCGATGAATACTGCCGGAGCGAAAAGTCAAATTTCTGGGAGGTACCCGTCTTCCCCGCCACGGCGACGCTGCGGACACGGGCGGCTCGACCGGTCCCGTCGTCACTTTCAACGACATCAGTCATCATCGCCGTCATCCTGCGGGCGGTAAGGGGCGAAACCACCTGTCGAACCGGCGTGGGATGAAATTCCCGCACTATTGTGCCGTCACCGTCAACCATGGCTTTCACGATGTAGGGTTTCATGAGAACACCGTTGTTCGCTATGGCGGACATGGCTGCCGCGAGCTGAATCCCCGTTACAGAAATGCCCTGTCCGAAGGAAATGGTAGCGAAGTCAACTGCTCTCCATTCCTGGGAGCCGCGCATGATTCCCCCCACCTCACCGGGTAGATCTACGCCGGTCCGTGTACCGAATCCGAAGGAGGCAAGGTATCGGTGGAGCGTATCCTTCCCCAGTTTTTCGGAAATTTTCACAGTTCCTATATTGCTTGAGAACTTGACTATTTCACCGGCACTCAGATACCCGAACTTTTTCAGTTGAGCTTCATGGATGGTCCTTCCCCCGATAACATAGGTTCCGTTTTCACAATATATGGAATCCTTCTCGGACAGGACCCCTTCTTCCAGGGCGGCGGCTATCACGAATGGCTTGAAGATGGATCCGGGCTCGAAGGTATCCGTGACGGCACGGTTTCTCCGGACATCGGCCGTGTAGTTTCCAAAAGTATTGAGGTTGTAAGAAGGCGCGTTGGCCATGGCCAGGATCTCTCCCGTTCGGACGTCCATAACGATGACCATACCGCTTGCGGAGTCTGTCTGGTGAACCGCTTCCTGCAGTTCCCGCTCCACGAGATTCTGTATTTTGCTGTCAATGGTGAGGACCAGATCGGCACCGCCGTCCTCGTTGACCATCATGGTGTCGGCGCCATTCTCACGGTAAATGCTCGTACCCTTCGCGTCTCGGCTCCAGAGGAAGCGCCGGGGGACGCTTTTGAGAGCGCCGTCATACTGAAGTTCAAGGCCTTCCAGCCCCTGCGAGTCAAGACCCGCGAAACCGATGATATGGCAGGCCAGTTCCCGGTGCGGATAAAATCGTTGCGGTTCGGGAATGGTGTAAATACCCTCGATGGCCAGGTCCTGTACCCGTTGCTTCTGGTCCGGCGACACCCGCCGGGCTATCCAGACAAAACTGCTACGCCGTGAAAGCAATGTTCGGATCTTGTTCCTGTCTGCTTCGAGGATTCCTGCCAACCGGGCGGCGGTATTTTCAGTATCGGAGATTTTTGAAGGGTCGGCATAGATGGAATCGACACGGATCGTGGCGGCAAGCTTCTGCCCGTTCCGGTCAAGAATCATTTTTCTCTCCTGCCGGACTACCAGGTTACGGGTGTGCTGCCGGTCGGCCAACCCCTTGAGATCGTCTCCGGAAATAATCTGCAGGTGAAGAGCCCTGGACAGGAGCCCCACAAAGAGGACCAGGAACAGGACCATCAGGACGGCAACCCTGAATCGAAGCCATTTTCGTGCTTTTTTAGTCATGGAGGATCACCACCTGGCTTGTTTCAGGATACCGCATTTTCAGCGTCTCCCTCGCGATGCCCTCGATACGCCTCGGCGACTCGAGCGTTTCAACCTCTATTTTCAGCTGCCTCGTTTCTTCGAGCAGCTTTTCCTGCCTGTTCATTTCCCGGGCTATGGCGTAGTTGACTTTCGTGATGTTCACCTGAACCCACACGTAGATCAGGGCCGCTAGCATGATCATCACAACGCCGACGACAATATGGGAAAACCGGTGTTCCCCCCGCTGTTTATCGGCGAACCCTGCCATGGTTCATACCTTTTCAACCGTTCGCAACCGGGCGCTCCTGGCCCTGGGGTTCTGCTCCGTTTCACCCGGGTCAGGCCTGACAGGACGCCCGGTAATGACGGTGACAGTTTTCTTCTTCCGGCACACACACAGGGGGAAATGGGGTGGGCAACTGCATTCCGTCGCGGCTTCCCGGAAAAGGTTCTTGACGATCCTGTCTTCTAAAGAATGAAATGAAATGACCGTAAACCGCCCACCCGGTTTCAACATCTCTATGCCGCCCCTGACAGCGGCCTCGAGATTTTCCAACTCCTTATTCACGGCGATTCGAAGAGCCTGGAAGGTTTTCGTGGCGGGATGGATCTTCGCTGTCCGCGCCCGTGATCCCAGCGCCTTCGAAACCAACGCGGCACATTGGCCTGTGGTGGTAATGGGGGAGCGACGCCTGGCCTCGACAATAGCGCGGGCGATCCGGCCTGCCTGTTTCTCCTCGCCGTATTCCCTGATTATCTCCTTCAGCCGTTCTTCCGGACAGGTATTGACAAGATCACCGGCGGTAAACGAATCCTGTCCATTCATGCGCATGTCCAGAGGACCGTCGAGGCTGAAGCTGAATCCCCGTGAAGCCGTAACAAGCTGGTGAGAAGAAACCCCGAGATCCAGCAGGATTCCATCCACCCCGGCAGGGACCGATCGGGCAATTATTTCCTTTATTCTGGAAAAATTACCTTTCATCAGAACCGCCCGTTCGCCGAAGGACGCAAGAACCCTCCGGGATTCATCGAGAGCCTCGTCATCGCGGTCAATGCCGATCAGAATTCCGTCAGGGGCCGACCTCCTCAAAATTTCCCCGGCGTGTCCGCCTCCCCCGAGGGTTCCGTCCACGTAGATTCCACCAGGCTTCACCATGAGTGATTCCACCGCCTTGTCCACCATGGCGGCTCTGTGGAAGGTTCCACCCATCACTATATTCCCAGGTCGGCAATATACTCGCTGTAGACCTCAACGTTTCTGCTCGTCTTGTCCAGGGCGGCCTCAAAGCGTCCCTTGTCCCATATTTCGATGCTCCGCCCCATTCCGGCCGTGACGATTTCCTTATCGAGGCCGGCATCCCGCCTCAGTGAAGGAGGAATCAGGATTCGTCGCTGGGAATCGAAGGTGCAGTCAACCGCCCCGGACATGAAGAGTCGCTGAAATTCACGCACTTCTTTCCTGATAAGCGACTGGCGGAACATTTTTTCTTCTATGGCGGCCCACTCGGGATAGGGAAACACGAGCAGGTAACCGTCCCAGCTCGTAATGACCAGGCGGTTGTCATAGTGCTCCGCGAAGACGTCATAGAGCTTCGCCGGGAAGATGATCCTCCCCTTCTCGTCAATGTTGTGATAGTGTCGTCCTCTGAAAACAGACAGGGACTTCATTCCCTCCACATCCATCCACATTCCTCCACTTAAGGCGAAATATAGAGGGGCCCCTGACCTTTGTCAAGCAAAAAAGTTATTTTTGTCTTTTAATCTGGTATTTTATAACAGCGGCATTGTGATCGGACAGATTTGATGAAAATTGATGGCTTCCATCATTTCTCGAGACAAAGTAAAGATAATCAACAGGCGCGGGGTTCAGGGCCGCCAGAATCGACGATGCACCGGGGTTGCAGATAGGACCCGGCGGCAGCCCCCGTATCCGGTAGGTGTTGTAGGGCGTTTCCCGCTCCAGATCAGTCTTTCTGATTCTCCCCTCGAAGCCTTCGACGCCGTATATGACGGTGGGATCGCTCTGCAGGCGCATGCCTTTTTTCAGGCGGTTATGGAACACGGCTGAAACCAGTGATTTTTCATCCTCACAGCCCGCTTCCTTTTCAATTATGGACGCCAGGGTTACCAACTCGTTCAGGGTCAATCCCAGCGTCTCCGCTTCCCGGACCAGGTCGGGCGAGACTTCTTCCCGGAACCGCCGCACCATGAAACGTATAATGGCCTCCTCGTCCTTTGCCCTCGTCACATGATACGTGTCGGGAAAGAGGTACCCCTCGGCGCTCGCTCCTTCGATGCCCAGTGACGACAGGAGTTCGCCGTCATGCAGGTGCCTCAGAAAGACATCCACATCAGCCAGGCCTTCAGCGGAGAACCGTTCTGCCACCTGATACATGGAAAACCCCTCGGGAACAGAGACACGGTACACCTTGACCTCGCCCCTGGTCATCCTCCCGATCACATCCAGCGGCGTTGCCCGCCCGGCCAGCTCATACTCGCCGGCCTTCATGCGGTCCCGGGCACCCTTCAAACGGGCGAGGAAGCAGAAGGCTCTCGGGTGAGGCATGAGTCCCTCCTGTTCCAGCAGGGCGGTAATATGGAGGAGCGTCGCTCCTCGGGGGACAAGAATGGTTACCGTGGCAATCTCGGGATTGAGGGGGTTATGGGCGTATCGGTACATCCGGAATGACGCCGCCGAAAGCGCTGCAACCAGGACGATGACAGTCACTACCAGGATTATCCTAAGGATCTTCATGACTGTTGTGCGGCGTGTCCCGCCGGGAGGAATCCAGATATCCCTGGAGAATGAGGGACGCCGCCACCCGATCGATAATTTTTTTTCTTTTTTTTCGGCTCATATCCGCCTGGAGGAGCAGTTCCTCCGCTTCCCTCGTCGTGAAGCGTTCGTCCCAGGTCTTAACGGGAAGACCGCACCGTTCTGCCAGGCGCCCGGCAAACCGCCTGACCCGCTCGCACTCGACGCCTTCCCGGCCATCAGACCTGACGGGATATCCGATGATGATGGAAGTGACACCCCGTTCCTCGGTAATACGGGCAATCCTGTCCAGGTCCGAGGCGATGGTTTTTCGCTCAATCGTACACAACGCCTGGGCGGTTATTCCCAAGTCATCGCTGACGGCCACGCCGATACGGCGGGTTCCGTAATCAATACCAAGCAGTGTCATGACGGTACTTTCTATCACAGAGAACCGCTTTTTACAAAAAATTCCGCCTTCTGAAACCCGCCCCATTCAGCCTCCCCGGAGAGGATCTCTGTTTTCATATTGTGTAACAGGCCATCTTCTGATAGCGTTCAATGTTCTGTGCGGTGACAGGGCACCGTGCCGGCTCGGAATCCGGCCGCAACATCACCAGACCGGAGGACTCCAGGACGCCATGAGACATATCGTACTGGGAACAGCGGGACATGTGGATCATGGAAAAACGTCACTTGTCAAGGCGCTGACCGACATCGACACAGACCGCCTGAAAGAGGAAAAGGAGCGGGGCATAACCATTGACCTGGGATTTGCCTCCCTCAGCCTTGACGATACCACCTACATGGGCATTGTCGATGTTCCGGGACATGAACGGTTTGTCAAAAACATGGTCGCCGGGGCGGCCGGCATCGACGCGGTCATGCTGGTCATCGCCGCCGACGAAGGGGTCATGCCCCAAACCCGGGAACATCTTCACATCTGCGATCTTCTCAATGTGAAGCGGGGGCTTGTGGCGGTGACGAAAACCGACCTCGTGGACGATGAATGGCTGTCGCTGGTCATTGACGATATCCGGTCCTTCCTGGCGGAATCGTTTTTGAAGGATGCTCCCGTTATTCCCGTCTCATCCCAATCCGGGGCGGGCCTCACGGATCTCCTTGAAGCCCTGACAGAACTTGCCCGGCATGAAGAGGTCCGGAACCGTCCCGACTATTTCAGGCTTCCCGTGGATAGAATATTCACCATGAAGGGCTTTGGAACCGTTGTTACAGGCACCCTCATGGCGGGAACAGTACGTGTCGGCGACACGGTAACGGTTCTTCCCGCGGGCATAGCCGCAAAAGTTCGGGGACTCCAGGTACACAATGAATCACGAAGCGTCGCGGAACCGGGATTCAGAACGGCCATCAACTTCCAGGGACTCGACGTGGATAAAATCCGGCGGGGTGACACCATCGCCCATCCGTCGTTCTTTGAACCTTCCCGAAGGATGGACGTCCTTCTGCGCCATCTCCCCACGGCTAAACGAAAGCTCAGACACCGGGCCCCGGTCAGGTTCCATATAGGAACCGCCGAAATCATGGCCCGCCTCCATTTTGTGGATCGGAACGACCTGGAACCGGGAGCCCACACCCGCTGCCAGATCATTCTGGAAGAACCGGCCGTCGCGATGGCGGGAGATCACTTCGTGATACGAAGCTATTCGCCGATCACGACCATCGGCGGCGGCCACGTACTCGATCCGATTGCCGGGAAGATCAAGCGTTTTTCCGCGGCGGGAATCGACGATCTGCGTCTCCTCGACCAAGGAAGCACCACTGAGAAAACGCAGACAATCCTGCGGCGGGCGGGAATGAATGGGATATCGCTTAAGCGGCTTGTCACGCGGACGGGAATCCCCACGGGGGATCAGCAGGGTATTGTCGAAGACATGTTCGCCCGCAGACAGGCGCTTCTCGCGGACAGGGAGGAGCGACGGGCCGTCGCCTGGCCTGTCTATGAAGACCTGATGAAGAACATCATGGCCATCGTTTCGGCCTATCACAAAAAGTACCCCCTGAAGAAGGGAATGGCAAAGGAAGAGCTGAGAATTTCTCTGGGTGCCCACGCATCCCAGAAACTCTTCAACAAGGCCCTCCTTGACCTGGAATCCCGAAATCTTGTGACCGTCGACAGAGAAACCGTTGCCGGGGCCGGCCACGGGGTACACCTGACTGAGGACCTTGAAACGCTGAAAGAGGACATCCTTCGGCGTTATCGTGAATCGGGGCTTTCCCCTCCGGCGACGAAGGAGATCCTCGAACAGGCCGGCGGGGACAAAAAAAAATCAGCCAACCTCCTGAAAGTACTTATCGACCAGGGAATGCTGGTAAAGGTGAGCGATGACATGCTCTTTGAAAGCGGCATCCTGGAAAAACTCCGGGAGGACTACAAGGCGCGTCTCCTGGAAAAAGAGGTTTTTGAGCCGGCGGACTTCAAAGAACTGACGGGCCTGTCGAGAAAATACATCATTCCCCTTATGGAATATTTCGATAAGACAAACCTGACCATACGTGTCAGCAACGGCCGCGTTCTGCGGGAGAGTCAAAAACGATGAAGCCTCCATTCGTCGAACTCCCCCTTGTCCACTGCCGCAACGGGAGGGGTCACCGGGTAACGCGGCCTGTCGTGAGGGAAACCTTCCTGGAGCTCCGGCTCAACGATGAGCCCTTGGTGGAAATAGCCTGCGCGGGTATACACGTGGAAGAACTTGCCCTGGGTTACCTGAAATCCGAAGGCCTCATCGACGGCATCGATGATGTTGCCGGCATAACCGTGGAAGAATCGCCCCCCCGGGTCAGTCTCACAACAACGGACACTCGTGAAGCGCCTTCTCCGACCGTGTCGATCATGTCAAGCGGTGCAGGAAAGCGGACAGAACACGTCGCGGCCTTCCACACTGATTCGGGCCCCGCTCTGTCCCCCGTGCAGATTTGTTCTCTCATGGACCGGCTGCTCGAGGCAACGACGATCCACACAATAACGCGGGGAACACATTGCTCAGGTCTCGCCATGAAAGGTGAACTACTGTGTACCCGGGAAGATATCGGAAGACACAACACCGTCGATATGATCGTGGGGTACACGCTCAAAGAGCGTATTCATTGCGGACAGGCCGCGCTCCTCACCACGGGACGGATATCGGCGGAAATAGTCGGGAAAGCGTTGTCCCAGGGTTTTCCCGTTATAATCTCCCACTCGGTGCCGACCTCAGGCGCCGTGGACTCGGCCCGGCGATCGGGAATGACTCTGGTGGGCTACGTCAGAAACAGCGAGTTCCGGGTCTATACGCATGAAAGCAGGGTGATCGTTTGAACATTGAAAAAACGCTCTTCGTACAAGGCATCCAGGCCGGAGACAAGATTCGGGGAGTATTCCTGGTTACGGAAAAAAACCTTGCCGTCTCACAGAAAGGCAATCCCTATCTCAGTTTGAAACTCAGGGACAGAAGCGGTGATATCGAGGCCCGCGTCTGGGAGGACGCTCTTGCCGTCAGCGAAGGTTTCAAGAAGGGAGACCTTGTGTCCGTGCAGGGACGGGCGGTGAACTTCAGGGACGTGCTTCAACTGTCGCTCTACGAGTGCGATCCCGTCACGGACGCAAACCTGAACCCGGCTGATTTTTCGCCGGCATCACGACACGATGTGGAAGGCATGTTCGCCGAACTGGCGGCCATCATGGATACCGTGGAGAATCCCCACCTCGGGGCCCTTCTCCGACGGATTTTCGACAACCCTGAAACCACACACGCCTTCAAGCACGCTCCGGCGGCCAAAGGATTCCACCACGCCTATATCGGCGGCCTCCTGGAACACACTCTTTCGGTGACCCGACTCATGATCGCCGTTTCAGGCCACTACGAAGACCTGAACCGGGACCTCTTGATTACGGGATGCATCCTCCACGACATCGGAAAGATCACGGAACTTTCCTACAGCACCATGATCGACTATACCGATGAAGGGCGGCTCGTGGGACACATCGTTCTGGGAGTTGAAATGGCGGACCGCGTAATCCGGGAACTGGAAGGATTTCCAGAACACCTTGCCCTGGAACTCAGGCACATCCTGCTCAGCCATCACGGCCTTCTCGAATATGGTTCGCCGAAACGGCCCAAGACACGGGAGGCCCTCCTGATCAATTTTATAGATGATCTGGACGCGAAAATGAATGCCTTCGAAACACACATGGCCGGCGGCGACGATGACTCCCCCTGGACCAACTACCACCGGCTCCTGGACCGGTTCCTGTACCGGGGGCCGAAACCCGATGGTACCCCCTGATGCTGCAAGGGCGAGGGAATCGCCCGGGATGCAAAGAATCGCGACACAAAATCGCACCTATCCCCGGGAACCGTCACTATTACCCCTCGATACTCCAAGCGATTGAGGGCATCGCAGTCGGGTTCCGCCCCCCCGTCACTTCGAACGCATGTGAGAAGTCTGAAAGACCCCTCGCTTTGCTCGGGACAGGGATTTCTTGTCGCGATGCTCCTCGAAATGACACCATTGAAAAGGTCTCGAGCGCACCGTGCGGCAGGTTCTGATCCAAACGACCGACTGTTACACGGCGCTAGCGAGCCTCGTGAAGATGCACATCCTGCTGCGGGAAGGGAATGGTAATGCCCTCCGCGTCGAAGCGCTTCTTGATCTCCTCCTGCAGGGCAAAGAAAAGACCCCAGTAGTCGACTGTCTTCGCCCAGGGCCTCACGGCAAAATCAACGCTGCCATCGGCAGTGGACAGTACCCCGATGATCGGGGCCGGCTCCGGAAGAACCCGGGCGTCGGAGGCAAGAACTTCTTCAAGGACCCTCCGCACCTTCTCGAGATCATCACGGTAGCTCACGGACGCGACAATATCTATCCGACGTTTGTCATGGGCCGAATAATTGGTTATGTTGTCCGATGTTAACTTCGCGTTGGGAACAATGATCTTCCTGTTGTCGGGAGATTTGAGAACCGTCGTGAATATACCGATCTCCGACACAGA
This sequence comes from Syntrophales bacterium, assembly GCA_023228425.1. NCBI lineage: Bacteria > Pseudomonadati > Thermodesulfobacteriota > Syntrophia > Syntrophales > Syntrophales bacterium. The sequence goes on along the minus strand of JALOBE010000020.1, from coordinate 4,048 downwards.
TCCGGCCACCCCCGCCGCCTCGATGTAGTCACCGATCGCGAAGGGCTTGAAAACCACCATAAGAAACCCTGCGGCGAAATTGGACAGCGAACCCTGCAGGGCCAGGCCGACGGCAAGGCCGGCGGCACCGATAACGGTGATGAAAGACGCCGTCTGCACACCCAGCTTTCCCAAGGCGGCAATGATGACAAAGGCAAGTATGGCAACGTAGGTAACACTCGCCGAGAAAGAAACCAGCATTTCATCGAGATTGCTCTTCCTCAAAATCCGGGCGACCATGATTCGCAAGACTTGCGCAGCATAGCGGCCGATCACAAGGATTGCCAGTGCGGCGACAACTTTCAGCCCGTAGAAGGCCACCCATGTCTGAATACTCCCGACCATCTGTTCCATTGCTCACCTCCTCTTTATCAGACCGTCCCGTGTCTTGTGAACACCAGTATAATAAAATCAGTTATTTTAACCACTGCCATTTTCATGTTCCAGGCGGATCAGGTTCTCCGCAACCTGTTGTAGAGGTACTTTTCAATCTCAACCACTAAAGCCACGACGATGCCGATGGCGACAGGATAGAGCCAATCCGTGACGGCCGGCGACGCCGAACCGAAGAGCGTGTTCATCACGGGAAGATAGGTAAAAGCAATCTGGAGTACAACGAGAGCGCCGGCGGCAATGAAGGCGATCCTGTTATTGAAGAAATCCGCCGTGAAACTCGATTCGTACATTTTCCGGCAGTTGAACAGATAAAACAACTGGCCCGCCACGAGGCCGTTCACTGCAATGGTTCGGGCCGCAGCGATGTCGGCCCCCCCATTCCGCATCATCGTGTACGCCAGGAGGACCAGACCGCAGATGAGGCAGGAGACAAAGGCGATACGCCACATGAAATACCCGCCCAGCAGAGGCTCGTCGGGTTCCCGGGGAGGACGTTCCATGACCTTTCGTTCCATGGGCTCAAAGGAAAGTGCCAGAGCGAGAGTGACGGTGGTGACCATGTTGACCCAGAGAATCTGCACGGGCGTTATGGGCAATACGATTCCCAGAAAGATGGCCGCCATTATAACCAGGGACGCCGCCCCGCTCGTGGGCAGAATAAAGAGCAGGGCCTTGCGGAGATTGTCGTAGACGGTCCGTCCTTCCTCCACGGCATGGACGATGGACGCGAAGTTGTCATCTGCCAGAACCATCTCTGAAGCCTCCCTGGTCACCTCCGTTCCCTTTATTCCCATGGCGATACCGATATCGGCCTGCTTCAGAGCCGGCGCGTCGTTGATGCCGTCACCGGTCATGGCACAGAGCAGGGAGTTTGCCTGCAGCGCTTGTACCAGCCGCAGCTTGTGTTCCGGGCTTGTCCGGGCAAACACGTCATAGTCCATGACGATGCTCCGGAGACGGTTGTTATCCATTGCCTCGAGCTCGGCACCGGTGATGACCTTCTCCCCGTCTCCGATACCGAGAGTGGCACCGACGGCTTTTGCCGTCAGGGCATGGTCACCGGTGATCATTTTCACGGTGATCCCCGCCTTCCGGCATTTCCGGACGGCTTCCGCGGCCTCCGGTCGCGGGGGATCGATAATACCGACAAGGCCCAGAAAGATCAGCCCCTCGTCGAGATCACCATGGCCGATTGAGTTCGTACCGTCCACCATGGGACGGAAGGCGGCGGCAATGATCCTCTGGCCCTGTCCCGCCAGTGATTCCATGGCCTCCCCCCAGAAATCCCGATCGATGGGTTCCTCGCCGCTGTCGGACATCTGGACTTCACAGCGTTCAAGGAGCCTCTCGGGAGCCCCTTTCGCGAAGAGCATGGTGGCGCCCTCCACCTCGTTGAGCGTAGCCATATACTTGTATCCCGATTCGAAGGGCATCGTGTCCAGACGCCTAAAAGACAGGTCATCCATGCGCGCCTTGCCGGCCAGCGCCACAAGGGCCCCTTCCGTGTGCGTACCAATGACCGTCCAGTTGCCCCCATCATCCCTTCCGATCGTGGAATCATTGCAGGCACGGACGCATTGAAGCAGACGAAGCAGAACGGGCTCATCCCCGGGGGTAACTTCGTCCCCGTCTTTCCTGATGGCGCCTTCGGGATTGTAACCCACCCCGTCCACGTCATAGCGGGCATCGGCAGTAACGATATACTGTGCCGTCATTTCGTTGCGGGTAAGCGTCCCTGTCTTGTCGGAACAGATGACGCTTACCGTTCCGAGGGTTTCAACGGAGGGGAGCCGCCGTATAATGGCATTGCGGCCTGCCATTCGCTGAACGCCGATGGCCAGGGCGATGGTCATGATGGCCGGCAGCCCTTCCGGAATCGCCGCCACGGCAATACCGATGGCAGCCATGAACAATTCGTCGATTCCGTAGGTCCGGAAAAAATAGCCGAAGAGGAAAAAACTCGCTGTCACGACGAGAATGGCCAGAGACAGGTAGATGCCGAAACGGCCGATCTGCTGCAGAAGAGGCGTCGTTACCTGCCGTACTTCCGAGATCATGCGGTTGATCCGGCCGATCTCCGTGGCTCCCCCCGTGGCCGTCACGACTCCCGTGGCGCTTCCCCGGGTGACGGCAGTACCGGAATAAGCCATGTTTGTCCGATCACCCAGAAAGGCGTCGGAGGAGACCTTTCCGGGCGACTTCACGACATCTTCCGATTCACCCGTCAGGGATGATTCATCGATTGTGAGATTCCGCGCGACGATAACGCGCATGTCGGCGGGAACCTTGTCTCCGGACCGTATGACGACGATATCTCCGGGAACCAGCCCCGAGGCATCTACTTCCCTCCGCTCCCCGTCCCGAAGAACCGTCGCTTTCAGAGAAAGCATGTTTTTTATGCCTTCCAGGGCCCGCTCCGCTTTCCCTTCCTGGATAAAGCCGACAACGGCATTGATTATAACCACTCCCAGGATGATCCAGGTGTCAATCCAGTGATCTATGAGAGCCGTGATGACCGCGGCGATGATAAGAACATAAATGAGTACATTGTGAAACTGGACAAGGAATCGCATAAGGACGCTCCGCTCCGACGGCTCGGGAAGCCGGTTTTCACCGAAGCGTTCCAGCCTCAACCGTGCCTCATCCCCGGAAAGACCGCTGTCAGGCGATGTGTCCAACTCCTCGAGAACAGATTCAAGCTCTTCCGCGTACCACTTTCTTTCCTCTCCTTCCTCCTTCACAACCTCCGGTAATGGCATTGCTTTTTTCCCTTTGCAAACACATATTTCACTGACCGGACCCGGTATGTCCGGAACCATCCGTCCGTCGTACCCTTTCGCTCAGCGGATCGGAGTATACTGGCGGGTCCGGAGGCTGTCAATAGATACGTCTCTCCATTCTCGCTACGCTCGGTAACATCTATTTATGAGGCAACGGATGAATGAGCGCGCGTCATTTCGAAAAGCGAAGCGACGAGAAATCTTTCCTTGCTCCCGGCATTGTACAAGATTTCTCCCTGCGGTCGAAATGACAGAACAGACGGTTTCCGTGCTCATGTACGTGCTACAAAAACCGGACAAATCTATTTGTTGCTAACACGCCCGCAGGAATATCTTGACGAAATCGTCCGGAATGACTATAGTAATACTACCTCTAAATAAACTCATGGGGGCGAAACGGTTTCGACGGGGATAGTTGAAGCTGTAGAAGCGTGCCGAGGTTCCTGCAGGCCTCGTAAAACAGGCAGGAAACCATAATCGCAGACAACTACGATTACGCCGTAGCCGCTTAAGACGGCTACCGTTCTCCTGATCTTTCCTGCCGGATCAGATGAGGGCGTCATTCAGACAGGATAGCCGACCTTCCCTTCCTGGCGGAAGCGAGGCGAAAACCTTACAGGATAGCGCCGGATCGATCCTGCCCTTGGGAGCTTTCCGGGGCGAAGACCAAAACAAAGGCTCCGCACGAAGAAACTGCAGTGGAATATTTCCGGACGCGGGTTCGACTCCCGCCGCCTCCACCATTTAGAAAAGACAAACCCGTCTCTCTGGGGTCATTCTCCGGGGTGACGGGTTTTCTTTTTCCCCTTGTTTCTAAAGGGTTTGCGCCCGTT
>JALOBE010000019.1 GCA_023228425.1 Syntrophales bacterium | reverse complement strand
TGTTTTTGCTTTCTGATTGTCTTGGTTTCATTTGTGTAATTTGCAAGAAAAATGAGGGTTAATGGTTAAAATCTTGCAAATTACATAGCATTAAAAAGATATATTGTCAAATAATATTCGCCGGTTAGAAGGTTCTTCAGAGGCGACTAATTATACTGAACTATCGACAAATAGGGTGTCAAACTTCGGTTTACAAAACCCGCCTCCTTCTTTCAGGGCAAATGAAACCTGTTTACTACTAATTATCAAATAGTTATACACACTCACCAGTGTGCGAAAGTTGAGTTAAGAAATCAAATCTTAAATTTAACGGAAGAAGCAATGAGTTTACTTTCTCTCCATTGTTTTATGGGATTCTGAATAACCATTTCAATTTTGATTTCTTTAGATTTAACGTTGGACACGATATAGAAGAAATACTTTTCTCCTGCTTTGCCAGCAAATCTGAATTGCGTCTCTGTAACTTCAAATAATTCAGGTTTATTACTGACTTTGCCTTTTACTTCGATAAATTCAATTGCTTTGTTATCTTTCTTGATTCTTATGTCGTATCCTCTTCCCTTTTCACTTTTCTCATTTAACCATTCTATAATTATGTCGTCAACATCTTTATACTTATTATACAATTGCCAAACGACGTACTCCTCCGCCCAGCGGCCATATATTTTTTTGTTGACCTGACTATCCATTTCTCCATTATCACGATTATAGCCTGTGCCTTGATGCTCGTTATCTTCTGAATCTTCTTCTGTGCCGGGTGTTTGATTTTCCAGCCCATTTAAACCACGATTACCCGTTGGCGTAAATGTGTTTGGCTCTGGCACCCTACGTATCTCTGTATCCTTTGTTTTATATTCTCGTATCGGTATTTTTGTGGACTTTTTCTTTTCATATTCGCTAAGCTTTATTTTAAGTTGTTTTATTTGTGCGTCTTTTTGACTTAATTCTGCCTCTTTTTTAGATAATAGCCTATCAACTTGTTCCTTTGTATAAGTTTCAGGCTTAAGCCCTAATGCTTGTACCAATTTACTAACATTATCGTGATCCCTGTCATAATGACCATGCAAATCTTCAAGGGCTATTTCAGAATTCAGCCTCTGAATTAGATTGCCCTGTCTATCATATAGCCAATACCTTTCCTTCAAATATTTGCCTACCTTTGATTCTAATGTTTTCTCTTTAGGTATTTCACGTGGATTATCATTATCATAATTACCACGCAAAGAACGTTGATATAATGCAGATCTGATTTTACAGGTTGTAATGTGCGTAACCTTTGTCAGAGCAATATTCCATATTATCTTTGATCTCCCTATGTTAATATTGTCTAGCGCATAATCTAAGCCTTCAATGTAAAAGTCGGGCCGGAACTCCCTTGGCTCAAATTCCACATATTTGTGATAGTCTTCGCATCTATAAATTTGCTTGTTGATTTTTAAGGGTTCGATATACTTGATTTGATTTGATACTCCTATGGCAGATAAAAACCCTTCGAAATCATTTTTCTCATTCGCATAATGTCGACATATCTCTTCATATACAAAGTAGGCTTGGTTATTGCCCTTAAACCATATTTCTAGTTCTTTGTTCGGCAAATACACTTCATTAGGCTTTCTAAACAGCACATTCCCGGTATTTACATTCTGAGATTTAATCAAAAAGAGAGATTTCATTGTATCAACGAAGTTACCGTTCTCGTCCGGCTCATTTCGATATTCCCGATATGCTTCACGGGCCATCAATATATCTTCTAAGTATTTATCAAGTTCCACATTGGTTCCTTCATCGGCATATGTCGGGGCAATATACTTTTTGAATTCTGCCATCTTATTCGGTCTTTTCAAGCCAAGACTTGTTAGAAATTGTTTTGCCTGCTCATCCTTGGTCAACGCAGGTTTAACTACATCAAAGTAGGGTTTCGACTCTGATGGTAACCAAGCATGAGGATTGCCCTGTTCGTCATAGGGATTAACATGTTTATTGTCACTCAAACGAATAATAGGCCTTTTTTTCCATATTCCATCTGTTTGATTATCCCACGGATGTATCTCCCATGGATTCTTCTGCCATAGTCGTTTTTGATTAGTTAATAATGTCTGATAAAAGCTCGTAATCCATTGATCGTTCTTTCTTTTTATAAACTTTTTTGTAAATAGTTTAGCAAATTTTTCAAATCCAATATCTTCAACGTTCAAATGTTCCTTCAAATACCTATGCACATCTCTTGTGCTTTCTTTTGTAGAAGTAATTTCACTATTGATCCAATATTGCCTACCGAATAGTTGTTCTGTATCTGTTGCGTTCAGCAATTCAATCAGTGATGAATTTTCCGCCATTAACACATCCCTGGCGGCGGCAAAGCCGGAATTCTGAACAGGCAACAATCTGTTCTTTGGGTTAATCATAAACGATTTGATTGTCTCAAAAAATATTCTGTATATTTTATTTTGAATATCTTCTTTAAGTGGAATTATATTTGAGTAAAAAGATACATTAAGTAAATTCGGATATTGTTTCTGAATAAATAATATGCTATCCGCAGCTAACCGTGACAACTCTTCCAACACACTAGCATCTTCATTGTTTTCAAGCTTTATATTTTCCCGATTCGCTGTTGTCCTGAAAGGAGCATTAAGCAAAAAGTTGAGATGTGTTTCTTCTGTAGTGGGGAAGTAGACGTGCAACTTACGATTTTTTAGGGGGATAATCCTATTTTGAACGGGATCATAACCATAAACTATATCAATGTCTAGATTCTTGCCGCCTATCTGTATCTTTCGTTGAAAAACCAAGTATTGTTTAGATTCCCCTGATAATGCATTTCTTATTTCTACTTTTTTGTAATTAAGGTCATTGCCCTTAATTTCATCCAGTGATATTTTACTTAAACAAGGAACTTTGGTTGTTTTCTCGTCTTCATGCCATGTAATTGAATCAATATTGGGTAAAAATAGTATACTCTCAAATTCGATTTCATTAAGGTAGGAATATATAATCTCTTGTTCAAAACCTTTCTTGAACGGCAAGACAATTGAGGTATTATGAATATTATCATTCCGAGGTAGACTGATAGGTATTCTAAATTCAACTATTTTAAAATGAAATGTTCCAGAATAAATATGAGGTTCATCCGTAATTTGATAGACTGACTTGAAACCAATACCAAAGGTTCCAATGTCATCATTTTTTTTTGTAGAAACTCCAATCCCAGTAATACTAATTACATCCTTTAGATCAAAGTCTTTACCAGAATGTGTTAATTCTAATTTGTCACTGGAAAGTCTGAATATGACGTCAGTGTGCTTGGCCGCTTTTCGTGCTGCATCTTGGGCGTTTTGTAACAACTCGTCAATGAACCGAGCAGGGTTACTGTACATATCCTCAGTCAGTATTCTTTGAATTCCGTCATGATCTCCACCGGCTCGTTCGATCTCAACTTGCCTCTGCCTAATCTGTTGAACTTCCTCAAGAGTGTTTGCGTCTTTAATATCGCCTATCATAGTCCAGTACACCAACAAATATATGGTTGAATAATATGATCCGCATCGGTTTTCCCGGAGCTTATCTCAGTTGATTCATTCTAAAATGGCAGGGATTTCCTGACTCTGATAGTAGATAACTTGCTTTAACCTTCTATTAGAGTGATCAATTCACTAATTGACTTCCATGGCCTTGCACGATGAAGCATCCGGTGACAATTAGAATAAACAATAGCACAAGATCTCCCAAAGTTGTAGTTTTTGATTCTATCAATTCAGATAAAGGTTTGCGGTGGTGGCATTCTGCAAAGCCATAGCCGAGTTCTCAATAAACGACAAAAAAATCAAATCTACATGCTTCACAAGATAATGAGCCAGATTCTTCAAGAACCTTTTTCTTTTTTTCTGAACTAACTTTGGATTTCTCTCTCGGCGTTTATGCAGCTGTGTTAAAATCCTTCCTTCTGGGAATTCTTCCTCTTCCTCTGCGGCAGCATCGACTTCATCTTTGGGGGGTGAAACATATTGAGAACCATTACGAATAGCTGTTGCTATAGAGCTGAGGCACTTATGATCTTGTGCAAATTCATTCCAAATGACTTTCTCTGATTTGCCGCCACGCTGAAGCCCCGCACCTTTATAGCTTGGGTCAAGCCGCAAGAAATTACATAGCTTCATGTAAACGCCATTTGCATTTCTGAATTTATTGTCGACGGTCTTTTCAAACTGAGCCACCCTGTCCTCATGACTGGCCCATTTCCACTCCCTCCTTTCCGGCTTTTTCACGGAGCCTGTAACTGTTGCCCCGCATGCCCCCTCACGCCTGGCCGCCACGGTTCAAAACGTGCGTATACACCATGGTTGTTTTACGTCCTTGTGGCCGAGAAGCTCTTGCACTGTTCGAAGGTCGTATCCATCTTCAAGTAAATGGGTCGCGAAAGAATGTCTGAAGGTATGGCAGACAGCTCTTTTTGTGATTCCTGCCTTTCGCACCGCATTGCTGTCCGCCTTTTGGATGATGGATTCGTGCACATGATGCCGTCCCTGCTCACCGGTCCTTGGATTTTCCCAACGGTTTTCCTGGGGGAATACCCATTGCCATCCGGCAATTCCCTAACCGAAAATTGCTGGTCCGGCTTCCCTTCAAATCCTAAATCTTTTACGTGTGCGAAGACGCTTTGAGGGAATGTGATCCGGTCTTATATTTCTACCACCATCCGATTCCTCAACGATTCCAAGATATTGAATGTAGCCATGGTTCCGGCGTGAATCTCCCAGAAGAGGATCGACACCGGACACCCCTCCTTCACCTCCCACGGCAGACCGATCCCCATCTCGGATAGTGGCTCTGCACTTATGGGTCGGCAGCGGTATCGTATACGGTTGGCGCGGCTTGATGTGTCTGTGGTTGTATCGCCGTCGCCGTTATCGTTATCGGTTTAGGCAAGACTGTGAGTGTGTGGCAGATTCAGGTAAAATCTATGGCAAAAAAGGAAAGGGATTGCAAGGTGTTTTTAAGAATCCCGGAGGGACATCGCGTCCCCGAGCCGGTTACATCGGGAGTAAGTTAAATAGGTAAGTACGTCCCCCCTATGGGTTCCTGTTAGAAGTTAAGCGCGGACTGGCTTGACTGCGCGATTTCCCTGAGCTGAGACTTAAGGCCAACTTTCTTTTTTATTACATCGAGATTATCAGGAGAACAATTGGCCAAAAGTGCCTCCAAGTCGTTCAGGGAGGTTACAGAGATAAAAGTTTTTTTTGGAGAGAAGTAAACCAAAGATTTCTTATGTCTCTTAAGTAGCTCTATCACATTGTTAATTGTTCCTGAACTCTTTCCATCCCAAAGCATTAGGCCGTAATCCGCACCTTCGGCCATTTCTACATCCTTGTATGTGTAGAACGCTCTTCCGGCAATTCCAGATGGGACGTCAACGTTGTGCGTCGGCCATGTTCCTAAATTATTACGACATTTGGGCCCAGAGCAAAAGACCACAACGTTTTCATATTTCTGTTCGGAAAGGAAGGATTGAATCGCCTTGTCGGCACCGTCGGCATCACCAACAAAGACTCGGTAGGACCCTGCAATGATATTTCCCAACCGCTCTCGGACTTGGTCATTAAGTCGCCCAAGTTTTCGAGAGCCTGCTACGAATACGGATGTCATCTCTTGCTCCTTGTCTTTGTCATCGTTAGTACAAAGACATCTTTGACGCCCAGGTAAGTGCTACTCAAGGTGTGAACGTCGAACGCGAGCCCACGCTTCCAATTTCCCTCCAGCTGAATCGACACGTCTGACTCCTTCTTCTTGACTTCCGAGAATGTTTACACAGTTTCTTTATAAGGCGCCGCGCTTGTCCGATCGCGGCATATACCCCCGGATGCCGATCGACGATGCTTCCGTACATTCAGGGTGTTACGTCATCGTTGACACATATTCGGCGGTTTATATGGTTTCTATATAAGCCCCGCATGGTACCTCCTGCAATCCATCCACAGGACTTCTCACGCCTGTGCCGCCGCGGTTCAAAACGTGCGTATACACCATGGTTGTTTTACGTCCTTGTGGCCGAGAAGCCCTTGCACTGTCCGAATGTCGTATCCATCTTCGAGCAAATGGGTCGCGAAAGGTGGTTGTATCGCCGTCGCCGTTATCGTTATCGGTTTAGGCAAGACTGTGAGTGTGTGGCAGATTCAGGTAAAATCTATGGCAAAAAAGGAAAGGGATTGCAAGGTGTTTTTAAGAATCCCGGAGGGACATCGCGTCCCCGAGCCGGTTACATCGGGAGTAAGTTAAATAGTTAAGTACGTCCCCCCTACTAGAAGCCGGTTGTTGCCACGTCTCTGAGAAATTGCTTGATTTCACTGTCAGGCACCGGTTGTGCGACAAAGGCGATCTTTTCTGAATAGTCGATATCGGCGAAGTAGCACAGTTGCTCACGGAAAAGCTTCTCATTGAAAAAAGCGCCGAACAGATCCTTTGAACGCATGGAAACCTGGTGAAGGGAAAAGTGATCCCTCAAAAGAAAGTACAGGTCCACATAGTCTTTCCATTTTGCCCTGCCGCCGAGGGCTAGCGCCTTCATTGCCGCAAGGGTGAGGAGATCGGGAAGGTCAATATAGTCTTCGAATGTGACTGACTTTTCAATGTCATAGGGAAAGGAGCAAAAGGTGACTTTTACGCCGTCGATCACAAGGTGAATCTGGTCGGAATCCTCAAAGAGAAGATCGGTGACCAGGCGGTTATGGTTGTCGATTGTTTTCTTGATTGATTGCTTCTTTATTCCCCCTGTCGTGAAAAGATCGAAATCGATTGATCGGCGATGTCCGAGATAAAGGGCAATAGCCGTGCCGCCCGCCAGATAATAGTCCCGGGCGAACGCTCTGAGGAGAGGCAGAAGCTCAGTCTGATCCGGATTCAGTATTTCTTTTCGCATGCCTCTGAAAGTAGAGCCTGAAAAAGTTAATCGTTCTGGGGCGGTAATTGGTTCGTTGTCCTGAAACCTGCCGGTAGAATATGTCAGCCACCGTGTCGACGCCCACTGTGTTGAAAAGTAGCCGGATCATTTCTTCATCACCGTTGCTGAGTACGGCCTCGACAACTGCCTCGACGCTCAAGCCGGCCCTGTCTTCCCTGGGAACCCACCAGAACAGGTGGCCGACCACGGGAAGCAGTATCTTGAGATTGTCCGATGATTTCAAGTTGTTCTGATTCAGATCCATGCCTGAACCTATCACGCCGCCTACCATAAGGCAAGCTGTTCATGGGCCGGCAACGGCCGAAGGTTTGGGAATGATAGCACAAGAGCTACAGATGCCGGGCGACGGAGCTTTCTTTTTACAACGACGCGCCTGAAACAGCAATGGCCTGTGCCGGTCCGGGCTGCAGGACGTGATTGATCAGGCGAGTGAAGCGACGAGGAATCCTTTCTCTTCCGTGGCGGCACGGGCCCATGAAAAAGAAGGCTGTGTCGGCTCCTGGTTGTTTCGCTGTTTTCTGGTGGTCCGGGTTGTTCTTGACGCCTTCAGAGCCGGTCTGTGACCCGGCCGGGCCGGGGACGGCGCGTCCCAGAGCCTGTTACATCGGGAGTAAGTTAAATAGTTAAGTACGTCCCTCCAGGGTCCGTCCCTCCAGGGTCGGCCCGGTGCGGACCCGCACGCCGGGTGGTGTGGGGGCTGGGGGGCGCATCCCACCGGCTGCCCGATTAGAGCATTTATCCATGATCTCTCTGTCGTTCCATAACAAGATCCGTAAACGCTGTTACATCCATTAGCCAGCTTTGTTGTTCTTCGGAATATGTAGAGTGCAACATACGCGGGAGAACCAACTGCAAATTCTTTGACTGCATTCCATCAGTTTGGCCTTTGCTTATCGCTGCCTCCAGTGTGAGCAGATGCTTCCTTTCAATGCGATCTGCCTCAGCGAGTATTTGCCGCCACCTGTCCTTGCATGATGATTTGACTCCCAGCATCGTAAGGCGTAAAGAATCAAAGTTTTTGTCGTGATATTCATTTTCCCCTGGAAAAATAAAGTCTGGCTTTGATTTGTTCTCGGTAACAGGCGTTCGTGAATAACGAACGCCGCATTCCCTGAACATGATTTCCAGATGATTCTCAAGCGCAAGGCCGGCACGGCTTTTTCTACGATTTTGTACAGACAAGGAAAATGATATAAACCCGTCTACATCACCATCAAATCCCTGCGACAGCCTTTCGCCGATAATATGTTTTTCGAGAGTACGAAAAAGTATTTCCTCTCTTTCCATCCAGGCCATAAGAACTTCATCGCGATCATCTTGGGCCTGAATATCAGACAGCGTGCTTCTGGCGAAGGCTGAAAATTCTCTGGTTGTCGGAAATCCACCCGAAAATTTCCTGATCATTTCATCAAGATATGTGTCTTCTGAAATTTCGACCGGTATTCCAATGCTTTCCAGAATAAATCTGGACGCAAACTCGATACGATCCTGTTCCGTTTCGAGTTCATCACGGACAGAAAATCCCGGATGAGACAAGTCTGAAACACCAAACAGCCACAGAATCTGCTGAGATATTGTTGTCCCGGCTTCCGCAACGATTGAAAGCAGTGTTTTATCCGGTCGTTTTGCAATTACAAGGATATCTCCCGCATTCCCGCATTGTGAAACAAGATTTGTGGGGAAGTAGAGCCTGTACTCCCGTCGCATTACTCCACGTTCCAGGCGGGCCCTTTGTCTGGCGTCATACCATGTAAGAAACCCTTCTTCCATAACAGGCTCATCTTCGCTATCCGTCAGATACAGAAATTTTGCCGGATACCTTTCCTTCCCCTCCGGTTCGCCGAGGATATTTCGTAGTCCTTCTACTCCGTTAAACTCATGCTGATTGGAAGTAAGTACATCTGCTTCTACAGTACTCAATGTTTTGACTGCCACGCCCTCGAAATACTGTGACAAATAACCTTTTTTCACTCTGAAATCTCCAGCACGGGTTTATTGCTTTTCAACCAACGCGCTATGGTTTTTGCAATTTCTTGTATATTCTTCTCAGCACCCTTTATTGAGCATTCCCAGACTATACATACTCGCCAGCCAGAGGATTTGAGCTTCTGAAGTGCTTTAAGGTCATTTTCGTGGTTGCGATTGATTTTTTCCTTCCAGAACTCTGGGCGTGTCTTTGGCCATTTAAACAAATGGCAGTTATGTCGGTGCCAAAAACAACCGTGTACAAATATTACTGCATGGTATTTTTTTAGGACGATATCCGGTTTCCCTGGTAACTGCTTGTCATGAAGCCTGTATCGGAATCCAAGCCTGTGTAATTGGTGTCTAATTTCCAGTTCAGGTCTGGTATCCTTCCCTCGGATACCAGACATCATCCTGCTACGTGTTTCCGAATCAACTACATCCGTCATGAAAACAATGATACCTGCTTGATAGCACCACGCTCTTCATCACACAGTCTTTGAACATGCGGCACCATTATACGGGCCACTTCTTTTATGGCGGGCATAACCACACTGTTACCAAATTGTCGGTAGGCTTGCGTATCACTTACCGGAATAATGAAGCTGTCGGGAAAGCCCATTAACTTTGCACACTCTCTAGGTGTAAGGCGTCGTGGTCGTTTCCGCTTTCCCTGCGATACAAGTATTTCAGAACCGTCCTTGTAATATCTCGCTGACAACGTTCTTGCTATATCATCACTATCCACGAGACCAAAGCCGAACCCGTTACCTGCCTGTCGGTGCTTTTTTGCATAGTCCTGCAGGTATTTCCATAGTTTCGGGGTTAATGTGTACTTGCTGTTTACTGTTGCGTCTTTTCCTGTGGTGTACGGTTCTTCGGGTGCCTCTGTGCCATCCTGGGGATGAAGAATAGAGGATAGTGTTATGGAGCCCTTTTTTGGCAGCAATAAATCATCCCAGGTAAACCCCGTTTTGCCATTGAAGCCGACGATCAAAATACGTTCACGATGTTGCGGTACAAAATGCTGTCCATCAATCACCTTGTAATGAACCTCGTAACCAAGCTCGTCACGGAGAGTCTGCAGGATGACCTTAAAGGTATTCCCCTTGTCATGAGAAAGAAGATTCTTGACATTTTCCAATAAAAAGGCCTTTGGTTTCTTCCCCGCGATAATTCTGGCCACATCAAAAAAAAGTGTTCCCTGTGTGGTGCATTCAAAACCATGCGGTCTACCCAAGGCGTTTTTCTTGGATACGCCGGCGATACTGAACGGTTGACAAGGAAATCCGGCCAACAATATTTCATGATCAGGCACATCCTTTTCATCAACCTTCGTTATGTCGCCGATAAATGTGTGATTGGGGGTTTCCGGAAAGTTGGCAAGATAGGTTTTCTGTGCAAATTTGTTCCATTCGCTTGTAAACACACAGTGCCCGCCATGTGCATCGAAACCCAAACGAATGCCTCCAATACCGGCGAAAAGATCAATGAACCTGAATGCGGCGTTGTCATTGGCAGCTCCGTCCACCAATGGGAGGATTCTTTGTCTGATTGCGTCAGAAAGATATGCTGGAGGGTCGTTTTCCCGAACTTCCCAACGCCGAATGGTTCTTACATCAACTTCAAGAATTTCAGCTAGTTGCTTCTGTGTAAATCTGGTTCTTGCGGTACGAAGCAGATCTAGAGGGGCAGGTTGGTACATGGCAGCTTCCTTCCGGGATTATTTTCGGCTATTATGTCCGCTTTCTGTCCCTTTTGCAAGCGCAATTCTGCCTGAATACGATTGTGATTCGTTGCTTTAACGCTACGCCTGACCAGCGGGCGCTGTTTTTAGCCCGTCTGCGTCCAGGCGCTTGTGTACGTCCGGCATGGGCGTGAACTTATGGGGTGAAAGTCCCCTGTACATGAATCCTGTCAATGGTTCTCCATTGACACAAGTACCAGCCGAAGGCAAGGCCTAAATCCACCACCATCTTTCTTCAAACAAAGATAGCCTGTCACCCTGTTATTACAGGGCCAACGAGGTATTTTTATTGTTTTGGTGGTGGATTAAGGGGGCCGGCAACGGCCGAAGGTTTGGGAAAGATAGCACAAGAGCTACGGATGCCGGGCGGACCGGAGCTTTCTTTTTACAGCGACGCGCCTGAAATAGCAATGGCCTGTGCCGGTCCGGGCTGCAGGACGTGATTGATCAGGCGAGTGAAGCGACGAGGAATCGTTTCTCTTCCGTGGCGGCACGGGCCCATGAAAAAGAAGGCTGTGTCGGCTCCTGGTTGTTTCGCTGTTTTCTGGTGGTCCGGGTTGTTCTTGACGCCTTCAGAGCCGGTCTGTGACCCGGCCGGGCCGGGGACGGCGCGTCCCAGAGCCTGTTACATCGGGAGTAAGTTAAATAGTTAAGTACGTCCCTCCAGGGCTGGCTTTTACCCTTGAAGCCCGTCCGTAAAGATCGTATAGTCAACGCGGTAATTCGCGCAGCGGGAGCATTCCACCATGCAATCCTTTGAGAACAGTGCAAAGGCACAGGTCGAAAGGCATGACGACATTGTCCTGGCCTTCCTGTTTGGATCGGCCGCCGCAGGACGGGAGACTCCCGCAAGCGACCTCGATATCGCTCTGCTGTTTCGAGAGGCGCCTTCGCGGGAACGGGTCGAAGCTATCCGCCAGGCATTGGAACAGGCGACAGGCAGGGAAATCGACCTGGTGCTTCTCAACGATGCGTCGCCGATTATCCGTATGCAGGTGCTGAAAAAGGGGATCCCCCTCATCCGGCGCGGAAGGGCCTATGAAGCGTTTTTCACCCGCACCGTCAACGAATATGAAGACCTGAAGTACCAGCGCCGGGAAATCGAAAAAAACATCCACAGAGGAAGAATCCATGCCTGAAAGCGACATTGTCCTCGCGAAGGTTGCTATCATCCAGCGTTGCCTGAAGCGCATTCAGGACACCACCAAAGGTGACCCCGACAGCCTTGAGGATATAGACAGGGAAGATATTTTCGTTCTCAACCTGCAGCGAGCCGTCCAGGCCGCCATCGATCTCGCTTCCCATGTTGTCGCCTCGGAAGGACTTGGATTGCCCGCAACAATCAGGGAGCATTTTGATCTGCTCCACCAGTCGAATGTCATATCAGCGTCGATGGCCGGGAAAATGAAAGCCATGACAGGATTCAGAAACATCGCCATTCACGATTACCGGAAAATAGACAAAGACATCCTCAAGTCGATACTTACGCACAACCTGCCCGACCTGGAACAGTTCTACATGGACGTCATAGAGCGCTTCGACATACCCGGACGGGGACGCCCGTGATGCGTCAGGTTGAAAGGGGCGGCCGGGGAGCATACATGGAGACCTTTATGTGTCATTTCGAGGAACATCGCGATTGTGTCATTTCGAGGAGCGAAGCGACGAGAAATCCATGTCGAGGAGCATCGCAATTGTGTCATTTCGAAGAGTGTAGCGATTTTGTCATTTCGAGGAGCGCCTTAAGGTCCGTCATTTCGGGGAGCGAAGCAATTTTGTCATTTCGAGGAGCGTAGCGACGAGAAATCCATGTCCCGAGCACAGCGAGGGATCTTTCAGACTTCTCACATGCGTTCGAAGTGACGGGGGAACGTTCGAAGTGACAGGGGAGAGGTCGAAATGCCCCAATCGACAGGTTTCGATACAGGTCTCACGTGATGATTCATGCCACGGTCAGGCGCCGTGGAGGCACGGACTCATGAAAAAGAAGGCTGTGTCGGCTCCTTGTTGTTTCGTTGTTTTCTGATAGTCCGTGTTGTTTTTGACGCCTTCAGAGCCGGTCTGTGATCCGGCGGGGCCGGGGACATCGGGAGTAAGTTAAATAGTTAAGTACGTCCCCCATCGGTCCCCCATCGACAGGGGTGAAGAATTCTGTTAAGGTGCGCTCTATTACGGTCGGGGGGGATGGTATGATCACCGGTGCCGATGGGTTTGATCTGCATGTCCGGTGGCGGTTTCCGGGTGGAAGGCAGTATGTCTTCGCCTGTATCGCCCTGTTTGTTTTTCTGTTCGTCATTTATTCGAACAGTTTTCAGGGGGCGTTTGTATTCGATGATGCGCATAATATCGTTGAAAACAGGCATATTCACCTGAAATCTCTCGATTGGAACAGCATCAAGCAGACCTTCTACGGCATTGAAGGGCGGAAAATCAGCAGGCCCGTCTCGTATTTCACCCTGGCCCTCAATTATTACTTCCACGGTCTCGATGTGTTCGGCTACCATGTGGTGAATTTCATCATCCACTACCTGGCTGCCGTCTTTTTGTTTCTCCTTATTCACAACACCCTCAATCTTCCGTCCCTCCGGGAACGATATGGCCCCACGGCCTACAGCACCGCCCTGCTGGCCGCCCTCTTCTGGGCGACCAGTCCCCTGCAGGTGACGGCGGTCACCTACATAGTGCAGCGAATGGCAAGCATGGCGGGCCTGTTTTATATCATGGCCATGTATTTGTACCTGAAAGGGAGGACCGCCGAGGGGAACCGAAGCAGGGCCCTTTTGTGGGGGCTCTGTCTCCTGTCGGGCGCCCTCGCCGCGGGTTCCAAGGAAAACGCGGTGCTTCTTCCCTTGGGCATCTGGCTCTTCGACCTGCTTCTGATCCAGGGGGCGAGCCGTGAAAACGTCATCAGGAACCTGAAGGTTTTCGTGCCCGTGGCCCTGGTCGTCGGTGCCCTGGGACTCTGGTATGCGAATATCGGGGCGATTCTTTCAGGCGCCGCCTACGAGAACCGGCCCTTTACGCTTGTCGAGCGGCTTTTGACGCAGCCGAGGATCGTCATCTGGTACCTCAGCCTTCTTTTCTATCCTCTCGCATCCCGTTTGACCTTGATCCATGATATCGAGCTTTCCACCTCGCTCATAACGCCCTGGACGACAATGCCGGCCATGGCCCTGATCCTGGGCCTTGTCGTACTTGCACTGTACCTGGCCCGCAGGCACCCTTTGATATCGTTTTCGATCCTCTTTTACTTTCTGAACCACATCGTTGAAAGCACCTTTATTCCTCTCGAATTGATTTACGAGCACCGGAATTACATTCCTTCGATGTTTTTGTTTGTCCCTGTTGCCGTAGCGATGATCTATACCATGGGCTATTTCTCCTACAGAAAATCAGTTCAATTTATGGCTGTCATTGTGTTCGCCTTTCTTCTTTACGCCCAAGGCCATGTGGTGGTCGAACGTAATGCTCTTTTTCACCATCCTGCATTGCTGTGGTCTGACAATGTGGATAAAGCACCCAATCTGAGTCGACCTCACAAAAATTTAGGGCAGATATACAGTCTGCTTGGATTACACGATAAAGCCTATGAACTTTATACAAAAGCCCTGCTGCTGAATAATTATAGCAACCTGTTGAATGAGGCAGTCACTTTGAATAACTTGGGCTCGTACTATTCTCATGTAAAAAAAGATTTTAACGGTGCGCTTATGTTTTTTGAAGCAGCACTCAAGGTCCACCCGGCCTACTGGCCGGCACATCACGGATCGGCGGGTGCGCTCGCTAACAAAGGTGCTTTTGCTGAATCCGAGGCAAGGCTTGTGGAAGCTATTAATATATGGCCTGATAACGATGCGTTGCGATTATTATACGCATTTGTTCTGCTCAAACTGGAAAAGCATGAACAGGCCATGCAAGAGGCGCGTTATGCTCTGTCCCTCAACTCGGGTGCATCATATGCTTTCTGTATTCTAGGAGAGACCTTACGGAGGGGTGGTGAAATAGAGCGATCGGCACTCTTTTGGGAAAAATTCATTGAGCGCCATCCAGACAGTATCCAGGGGCATCTTGCCCTTGTTGAACTTTACAACATACTGCAAGAAAGGGACAAGCTCGCGCAATCAGTTGGAAGATTAATTATTTTGAAAGGATCAAAGCGCTGGTCCGAGTTCATACGTAATTTCAAGGTGGGCGACCCTGCACACGTCTATTGTCCGGACCCAGAACATGTTATCTCAATCATAAGCGATAGTTGTCACGAGCAGTTACAACAGCGATAAGGTATTGGCTGTATTCGATCAAAAAACGGAGCCGGACTGCCTTGCAGACCGGCTCCGTTACGATATACATCACGCAGGGTGTATTCATCGTTTCGTCATGGGGTTTTCCATGTTCCTGTTTTCGTACTCGAGCTTCCTCCGTCATATGTCACAGTTATTGTAACTTCCCCGCCTCCCCAAGACGTGCCCTCGCAAGCGATATCAGTAATTGTATCCCCTGTGAGCTCGATATCACTGCATGCTTTTGCAGGGCTATCGGGGGCTTGAGGATTTCCGATCAATTTGGCAGCGTAGCCCATAGATAAAGCCGAGTAGGCCGACGCAAGGGCTGAATCGGCTACCTTATCTGCGGCATCCTTTTGCATAGAAAAAAATCTCGGAATCGCCACGGATGCTAAAATGCCCAGGAGCACGAGCACGGCGATGATCTCGATGAGGGTAAAACCTCGCTGTCCTTCTTTGCGTCGCATCAGTTTCATAGGTGTTCCTCCTTACTGTATTTATTTTTGGATTATCTGCTGAAACCTGCCTTTGGTATATGCATTGTGTGTGCCACGTTCGCACGCACTTGACACAGCCGGCCCGTTGTGGAGGATGGTTGTCCGCCGGAAGCGGGGCAAGTCGTTGTATATACGTATGTTGTAGTTTTGTGGTGGTCCCTCCCGCCCGGCGGCGGGGAGGGATGCCCGCGGTCGCGCCCGGAGGATATCTTCACGGCATGGTGGTGATATCTACACAATATGTTGCTTTTTTGTGGTGCCTTGACGGGAATTGATGGTTTTTGGGGGCCGCGAATCGGACCGTTTCTTCCCTGTGTTCGGTCTTTATCGGCACGGAACGTGCGTGACCGAAGGAAGCACGGCGTAACGGAACACAACCGGAGCGGCCGGAGGTGTGCCGGAAAAGCGACGAGAAATATTTCTTTACTATCGATATGTTGGAAGATTTCTCCCTTCGGTCGAAATGACGGCAGGGGCGGTCGAAATGACACGAGTGATCGTTTTTTTAACGGTCTCAGTGGACCATTCGGCTGCAGTATGGTACGAGCCTGTTGCCTCATAAATAAATGTTACCGAAGGGAAGAAGGTTTTGTTGAAAAACTGCTTGACATAGTGATTTCTTTTCTTTACTATTCTTGGCAACTTGAAGTCTGTCGTCATGTGTCGTCATGTGTTGTTGGGGGCTGATCTGAAAATTCATCGGGGGCGGGAATATCGTGGCTTCAGATAAAGAGATAACTTCCACTGAAAAGCTTCTTGATGTCATCCGGGGGGGAGTTTCCCCCGAAATACAGGACCCGCCGAAACCTGAAACTCCCATACGGCCTCAGATCCCCGTCACCGCCGGTGCCGGGCCCAGGCAGAAAGGCCTGTCGGCGGGCGTCGATATCGGCTACACGGAGGTACGGATCGTCAAGGTCGAGCCGACGGCCGCCGGGGGGTGGCGCCTGGTCGATTACAGAGCCGTTCCTTTCCCGGAGGGGGTGGAGCGGGGCACACCGGCCTTTCAGCTTTTTCTTAAAGAAACACTTGGAGCATACTGCGGTCCGCCGAGAACCGTCAGCCTCTGGGCCATGATGTCCGCGGCGAACGCCGAGGTGCGCAACATCAGCGTTCCCAAGGTCGCCAGGCGGGAATTGAGGAATGCCGTTTTCTGGTCGGCGAAGAAGGAACTTGAGTTTGACGAGGAAACGACGGTCTTCGATTTCGAGATTCAGGGCGAGGTCGTCGAGAGCGGCATCGAGAAATACAGCGTCCTTTTCTACGTGGTCCCCCAGAAGGACGTCCGGGAAATGAGCGCCCTCTTCAGCGCCGCGGGCTATCCCCTTGCGGGGCTGACCATCGCTCCTCTCGCCGTCCGGAACATCTTCCGCACCGGATGGGTTCCGGCTCTGGATCGCACGGTGGCATCCCTCTACATCGGGCGCGACTGGTCCCGGATCGACATCTACTCGAACGGCAACCTGGTCATGACCCGCGGTACCAAGGCGGGCCTCGGCAGCATGGTGGAATCCCTGGTGGACGAGTATGCCGGCCGGCGGAACATGCGGCCGGGGTATGAGCCCGCCGACGCGCCGGAATCGGCACCCCTGGAGATGAGCCTCGATGACGCCGGGAGCCTCCTGAGGGCCCTGAGTCCCGATTCGGCGCCTGAGAAGGAGCTGATGGGGCAGTACGGCCTGGACGAAGAGACGATATTCCGGTTCGCCGCCCCGGCGGTGGAGCGACTCGTCAGGCAGGTGGAGCGGACCTTCGAGCATTACACGGTGAATCTGGGCCGGGAGAGCATCAGCGAGATATACGTTTCCATGGGCATGAACATCTACCGGCCCATGGTGGACTACATAGGGTCGCAGATCAACATTCCCGCCACGGTCCTCGACCCGCTCAATCCGGCCCATCCCTGGGTTCTCGGGGTGACGGCCGGCGACAGCCTGTCGGTGCGGTCCGGTCTCGTCCCCGTGCTGGGAGTCGCGCTCTCCCATTCCTCCCGGTCCCTCAACCTGATATTCACCCGGAAAGACCGGGACAAGAGGAAGAGGTTCCTCGTCGCCAACGCGGCGGTAGCCGCCGTGCTGGGTGTGCTCCTGCTGTCGGGTATCGGCTGGTACGCCTGGATCCTCAGCGAGAAATCGGACAGGAACGCCCGCGTGGCGGCCATCGAGGCGGATCTCGCCCGGGGAGTCGCGGTGAACGAGACGATGCTGGCGGGAATGATGGCGGACCTGCGGGGGAAACGGCAGATCGTGTCCGAGACGAAAGCGCGGTTCCTTTCGGTAGCGCTCTTCGGCGAGGTTTCGGCGATTACGCCGGAGAGCATACGGCTCATGAGCGTCAGGGCCGATCTGGGAATGAACGGTGCCGGGGGGGCGACGCCGGTCCTCCCCAGGACGGCCCGGAACGCCATGATCGACGGTTTTGTCCTGGGACGGCCCGAAAGCCCCGTGGACAGCCTGGAGGCGGACCTGATCGCCTATGTCATGAACCTGCAGACATCGCCGCTCTTTGACCGGGTGGTCATCAACGCGAAGAGCAGCGAGGTCATGGACGGGAGAAGCGTCCTTCGCTTCACCCTGACGGCTGCCATGAAGGGAGCGTCCACATGAACGGACAGGGTGCCCGCACGCTCGTATCCCGCAACGGCCTGGCTCTCATAATCGTCATCGGCGTTCTGGTCCTGGCGCTCTTTTTTATCCTGCTGATCCGGCCCGCCGCGGTTTCCGTCGCATCACTGGACCGGACGATCGAGGAACTCGAGCTTCGTCAGGAAAAACAGCGGCGTCTCATGCCCGTGTACGAACGTCTCGCGAGCCGGACGCCCCTGGAGATTCCCCCGGCGCTCATCATCGATGAGAAGACCCGCTTCCCGAGGGAAGACATAGCGGATATCATTCCCCGGTTCAGGGAACTGGCCGGCGATGCGGGGGTGTCGGTCATTTCCGTGGTGCCGCGGCTCGAAACCATGGACGAGACCCCGGGGCTTCTGGCCGTTGAAATGGCGGTCATGGGAGAGTATTTCGCCTTTCGTGAACTGCTGATGGCGATGGCCCGCCTGTCCTACATGGGCGGCATCGAATCGGTGTCCGTCAGGAGACCCGAGGCCGGGGGGGCCAACAAGCACATAACGCTGAAGATGTGGGTCCTGACGACACAATGATGAGGGAACCTCATGGGTGGGGCTGAAGGGAGGCCGGGGGTCATACGGTGAAGAAATTCAGTAAGCGAGAACGGATTATCCTGATTGTCGTGGTCGTCGTCCTTCTCTACGGCCTCTACGACGTGGTGCTGAAGAAGAGGATCGCGCCGCCTGAACGAGACACGGTGTCCCGGGAACAGGCGCTGCGCCAGACCGACGAACTGGTAAGCTCCATGGCGACCGCCATGAAAGAGACCGAGGTTTCGCCCGACGACGCCTATGCCATCGAACTGGCAGGCACGGGATGGACCCGGGACCCCTTCTTCACCGGGATAGTCACGGCGGCGGGCGTTCCGGTCGTGTCGGACATGGCGGAGATCGGTTTCCTGTACACGGGCTACCTCGAGGTGGGAGCAAGGCGGATGGCCATTATCAACGGCATCGATTACCACACCGGTGAATCGATGGACGTCCCCGGTTACATCCTGCGGAGCGTGACGCCCCGGCAGGTTGTTATTGTAGATCAGGAGGGACGGCAGATAACCGTTCCCTTTGTGGAGGAGTAGCCACTCATGAAAGCTATTGGACAGGCAGGCGCTGACTGCCGGGAGGGTTCGATCGTGAAGAACGGCATCGAGACGGGGACTGTGGGTTTGCTTCTCTGCTGTGTTCTGCTCTTTTTCCTCGCGGGATGCGCGGCGAAACAGGAGACCGCCATCGATCCCTTCTTCGAAAAGTGGAGCACCATGGCCGAGGAAAACCAGGGGGCTTCGCCATCGGCGCGCAAGAGGGTGATGGATATCCCCGGCGATCCCGCAGAGTTCCAGCCCCGATCCCCGGCTCTTGCGGCCGTTGAAAAGACGCGGGATCTGCCCGACAAGTCCGTCAGCCTGAAGATGCGCAATGCCGATGTGGCCACGGTCCTTCGGGCCCTCGCCCGGGCGGCGGACCAGAACATCCTCATACGGTCGGAAGTGGGTGGGGTCATAAGCGTCGATTTTAACAAGGTCCCCTGGAACGAGGCCTTCGTGGGCATCCTCCGCTCCCAGGCGCTCACCTATATGTGGGAGGGGGATATTATCAGGGTCGCCACGCTTCAGGACCTGGAAAGCGATCTTCAGATGGAGGCAATCCGGGAGCGCCGCCTGGAGCAGGAGGTTTTGAGGTCCAGGCTCGCGCCGCTCCACACCATGGTGATTCCCGTGGATTACGCCAATGCCAAGCGGTTGAAGGATGAACTGATGATATTCCTGACGCGGAAGGAGGATAACACGTCCCACGGTTCAATAGAGGTAAGCGAGCACACCAACTCGCTGATTGTCCAGGCGACCCGGGCGGACTTCGAGAAGATCATTCCCCTCGTCGAAAAGATCGACCGGCCCACGGCGCAGGTGCGCATCGAGGCGAACATCGTGGAAACCACGAGCGACACGGCTCGTGACCTGGGCGTCCGGTGGGGCGGCCTGTACCGCAACGTGGTCGGAAGCAGGGATTACTGGATTACCCCCGGCGGTGCGGGGAGTACGACGCCGGCCGACCCCGTCGGCGGCGGCTACACGCCCGACTACGGAAGCCCGGGTCTCAGCGGGCACGGCCTGGGCGTGAATTTTCCCGCGAGCGCCTCCGCGATTGACGCGGCGGGAGGCATGGGATCGCTGGGCCTGATGTACGGTATTTTGGGCGGCAGCATCCTGGAACTGCAGCTCCAGGCACTGCAGAAGGCGGGACAGCTGAACATCCTGTCCAGGCCTTCCATCACCACCCTGGACAACCAGATGGCCTTCACGGAAAACGGCGAGAAGATACCCTTCGTCACCATCGAGGATAACGACCGGACCGTGCGGTTCGAGGAAGCGGTCCTGCGTCTGGAAATCACGCCGAACGTCATCGACGACGACACGCTCAAACTGAAGATCGTCATCAAGAAGGACGAGGTGGATTTCACCAGGACTGTGGACGGCAACCCCGTGATCATAAAGAAGCAGACCGACACGTCTCTGATCGTAAACGACGGGGAGACCATCGTGATCTCCGGTCTGAGCAAGCAGCAGAACCGCCGGTTGGATTCCGGTGTTCCTGCCCTGAGCACCATTCCCGGCCTGGGATGGCTTTTCAAAAGCCAGGGCCGAAGCCGTCAGATGGAAGAAGTGCTGATCTTCATCACGCCCCGCATTCTCAAAACCCGAAACGCCGGATTCGAAGCGGAAGAAAGGGGATAGGATTCAGAGGGGGTGGGCGGGCCCGAGAGAATCGAGAGCCATGGAATACTACCGCATCCTGAATCTTGTCCGGGAGCCATTCTCAAATTCGCCGGAGCCGGATTTTTTCTACGAATCCCGGCACCATGTGGACTGTCTCCAGAAGCTCGAGGTGGCCCTGCGACTCCGCAGGGGGCTGAACGTGGTCATCGGGCAGGTGGGGGCAGGTAAAACCACCCTGTCGCGTCAGCTCATTCGAAAATTATCGGGGGACCCGGCGGTCAGGACGTACCTGCTTCTCGATCCCCACTTCAGCACCGGGATGGAGTTCCTCACGTTCGTGGCGGGGCTCTTCGGCCTCGAAACGGACGACGCGGAAGAGGCCGGCGCCTGGCGGATGCGGGAGAGGATAAAGAATTTTCTCTTTCAGCAGGCCGTCGAGGAACAGAGGCTCATCGTCCTCATCATCGATGAGGGCCAGAAAATCCCTGATTTTGCCCTGGAGAGCCTGCGGGAGCTTCTGAACTACGAGACCAACGAGTTCAAGCTGCTGCAGATCGCCATTTTCGCTCAGGAGGAGTTTCGGCAGAGTCTTGACCGGAATCCCGGTTTCACCGACCGGATCAACCTGCTCTACAGCCTGGGCCCGCTCAGTTTCAGCGATACCGAGGCCATGGTCCGTTTCAGGGTGCGGCAGGCCACGGAGCGGGGCAGGGAGGTCCCCATAGAATTCACGAAGGGGGCCATGCGGGCCGTGTACCGGGAGACCAGGGGCTATCCGCGGAAAATCGTCCGGCTCTGCCACCAGGTTCTCCTGGCCCTGATCATACACGGCAAAAACAGGGCCGACAGGTCCCTGGTGAAGTCGGTGATACGCAGAGCGGGGGGCGACAGGCCCGGACCGGTGTTCACCTGGGCCCGGGGCGCCGTTGTTGCCGGGATTCTTCTGGCCGGTGCGGCCGTCGTGCTGTTCAGTTTTCAGTACGGTCTGATTTCCGTCGCCGCCTGGACGACACCGGCAGAAAAGGAGCGGCCGGCGGTTTCGGCCGGGGGATCGCCGTCGGTCCCGGCGCCCGCGGTGACTGTGGTCGCCGACTCCGGCAACGGGGTCCCGGAACCCGGAGAGGTCTCCGAGGAGGATCCGGCTGGAGCGGAGCAGGTTCCGGCGGCGGCTCCGGAAGAAACGATCATCGCTGAAGAGCCGGTCGGGATACAGGCGGAACGTCCGGAGGAGCCCGTGACCGTCGCGTCGCTGTCCGTAATCGACGAGGCACCACCGAAAAGGACGGCGGCCCTCGGTGGAAATGGCGGCGGTGAAAGCAGGGCGCCGGCTATTCTGGGCCATATCCGGATCGCGAGGAACCAGTTTCTCGGCCGGGCAATGCGGGAAGTGTACGGTTACTGCGATGAGGCGCTCCTGGGCGCCCTGGTTGCCGTGAACCCGAGGATCAACGACCCCGACTTTGTCCTGGCCGGTGACCTGGTCGCCATTCCGGCCATTCCGGCCGTCCGCCCCGAGGCGTACCGGTACCGCTACTGGGTACGTATTGCCGACGGAGACGACCTGGAAGAGATGAACCGCCGCTTCAGGGCATACCAGTGGCGGGAGGGAACTCTGCGCATGGTTTCCTACTGGACCGGGGAGGATGGTCTTCGCTTTTCGGTTGTCATGAGAAACAGTTTTCCGGACGAGGCATCGGCGCGGTTCGCCCGTGAGAGGCTGCCCGCCGACATGGCCGCGTCCGCCGAAGTTTTCGCCGGCTGGCCCCCGGAGACGCTTTTTTTCGGGGACCTGTGATGACGGCGGCGTGAGCGCCGCACCAACGGAAACCTCCAGGAGGATCAAAGGTGAGAGTACGGAAGAAACTGGGTGAAATGCTCGTTGACGCGGGTCTCATCAGTGACGACCAGCTTCAGAAGGCCCTGGCGGGCCAGAAACGGGAGCGGCTGAAGCTGGGGGAATATCTCATAAAACACGGGATACTCATGGAAAACCAGATCATAGACCAGGTGAGTGCCCAGTTGAGGATTCCCAGGTACAGCGAGACAGAGTATCCTCCCGACAAGAAGATGGCCGATCTGGTTCCCCTTGATATAGCCTACAAATACCGGATTGTTCCGGTACGGAAGCGGCCCAATCTGCTTACCCTGGCCATGACGGATCCCATGGATATGACCAGTGTCGACGCCGTGGAGGAACTGACCAAGCTGGAGGTTGAAGCCGTCGTCTGCTCCGTCCGCGAGCTGGACCAGCTCATGGATATCACCTACGGTTCCAGGACGGAACTGGTGGAACTCATGGAAAACCTGGGTGATGTGAAGGTCGACGTTCAGGCCGAGGAAGAGTCCGTGGAAGACCTGAGGGTCAGTTCACTGCAGGACATGGCCGAAGAAGCGCCGGTTATACGACTGGTCAATTCCATCCTTGCCCAGGCTGTCCGGGAGAAGGCGAGTGACATTCACATAAGCCCCGAGGAAAAGTCGGTCTCCCTGCGGTTCCGCATCGACGGCAATCTGGTGGAGATGCCGGCGCCGCCCAAGACGATGGTGCTTCCCATCATATCCCGCCTGAAGATCCTGTCACGCATGGATATCGCTGTTTCCCGGGTACCCCAGGACGGACGGTTTACCGTGAAGATGGAGAACAAGGACATCAATATCCGTGCCTCGGTGATACCGACGGTTTACGGCGAAAACCTGGTCCTCCGGCTTCTTGACATGAGTGCCGAAGTGTACACCCTTGACCGGCTCGGCATGTCCGCCGCGGACCGGGAAAAGATCGAAGTCGCGAGCCGGAAGCCCTACGGGCTGATTCTCAGCACGGGGCCCACGGGAAGCGGTAAAAGCACGAGTCTCTTCGCGATCCTCAAACTCTTGAATTCCCCGGATATCAACATCATAACCCTGGAAGATCCCGTTGAATACCGTATAGCGGGTATCAGGCAGGTGCAGTTGAACCGCAGGGCGGGCATGACCTTTGCCAGCGGTCTCCGGTCGATTCTCAGACAGGACCCCGACGTGGTCATGGTGGGTGAGATCAGAGACGGCGAAACGGCGGGGATTGCCACCCAGTCGGCCCTGACGGGCCACCGGGTTTTGAGTACCGTTCACACCAACGACGCGGCGGGGGCCGTGACCCGCCTTATCGACATGGGCATAGAGCCCTTCCTCGTTTCGTCGGTTCTTCTGGTTTCTTTCGCCCAGCGCCTGCTGAGAACGGTCTGTTCCCACTGTGCCGAGCCCTACCAGCCCGACAGGAAAATAATAGAGGCCTGGGGAATGGATAAATATGAAAATCCGCGTTTCCTTCAGGCGGTCGGGTGTCCGCGCTGCATGTTCACGGGCTACCGCGGCAGGACGGGGGTGTTCGAGGTGCTCATGGTGGACGAAGACATTCAGGCGCTGATATTGAGAGGGGCCACCGCCCATGAGATCAACCGCGCCGCCGTGGAGGCGGGGACACTGCGGATGCTCAGGGAAGACGCTGCTGAAAAGGTGGCCCGGGGCATCACGACCCTGGAAGAGGCCGCCTCGAAGGTTATGAACGTGGATGGTAGCGCCTGAAGAAGGCACAGCGGGACAACGGCGCGCCTGCAACGACGCGCCGTGTCGCGGGGAGTGATACACAGAGGGGATGATACATGCCGAAGTTCGCCTATAAGGCCATTAACCAGGCCGGGACACAGGTCTCCGGAGTCATCGACGCCGACTCGGCGGGAACCGCCGGGATGCTGCTGAGCAACCAGGGCCTCATACCGACGAAGGTTGAAGAGGACAAGCCCCGGAGGAGCGGCTCGGTGCTTCACGAGATCAAGCTCCGGCTCGGCGGCGTCAAGGAAGAGGAGATCATCCTCATGACCAAGCAGTTCCGGACCATGCTGGTCTCGGGACTGTCCATCGTCCAGCTCATTGACATTCTTCAGAACCAGACTCAGAACCCGCGCCTGAGGAACGTGCTTGCCCAGATCAGTACGGACATCAGGGCCGGCAATTCCCTGACGGAGGCCTTTCGTCGTCATGAGAAGGTTCTGTCGCCCCTGTACGTAAACATGGTGAATGCCGGCGAACAGAGCGGAACCCTGCCGGATGTCCTGCAGCGGCTTGTCTATATCCTGGAGCACGAGTACAAGGTGAAATCCGATATCAGCGGGGCACTGCTGTATCCGAAAATCGTCTTGGTAGCCCTCGCCATCGCCTTCACGGTTCTTCTCACCTTCGTCATGCCCACCTTCATCGGTGTCTTTGCTTCCGCGGGCCTCGATCTTCCCCTGCCAACGAAACTGGCACTGGGACTCTACGGTTTTCTCAAGAAGTTCTGGTATGCGGTTCTCATAGTCCTGGTGGGCGGCATCGCCGGGTACCGGTGGTATGTGAATACTCCCGCCGGGAAATATATCAGGGACTCGCTGTTGCTGAAGATCCCCATTCTGGGGACCCTCTTCCAGAAAGCGGCCATGTCCCGGTTCGCCAGCATTTTTTCCATTCTCCAGGCCAGCGGCATCCCCGTGCTGGTTTCCATGGACATTCTTGTGGGAACCATCGGAAACGAGGCGATTGCCCGGGAGTTCAGAAGAATCAGGTCGCTCCTCGGGGAAGGAAGGGGCATATCGAGCCCCCTGCGGTCGGCGAAGTACTTTACCCCCATGGTGGTGGACATGGTGGCTGTGGGGGAAGAAACAGGCGCCCTGGACGACATGCTGCAACAGGTGTCGATGCACTATGACGACGAGGTGGCCTACGCCGCGTCGAAACTCTCCCAGGCCGTGGGGCCGATTCTCGTAGTCAGCCTCGCGGTCGTCGTAGGTTTTTTCGCCCTGGCCATATTCCTTCCCATGTGGGACCTGACCAAGATGGTGCGATAAGCGATCCCGCGGTCGATTCAAGCAGAGAGGCCACGATCCCTGAACGGCGAAGGCTTCGAGGGTCATGCCCTTTACCTGCCGTAGAGTCGATTCAAGCAGAGAGGCCCGCGATCCCTGAACGGTGTCCATTTCGGGGCCGAAGTGCGAGACAGGGCCGCGCGGATGGGGGCTCAAAGGGGCTCACGATCCCTGAACGATATCATTTCGGGGAGCGCCCAGCCCCGTCATTTCGAGGAGTGAAATAAGGTCCGTCATTTCGAGAAGCGGAATAAACCCCGTCATTTCGAGAAGCGAAGCGACGAGAAATCTTTCTTTTTCATTGTTCCGTCGTTTCTCTTTGAAAGATTTCTCCCTCCGGTTCCCTCCGGTCGAAATGACAGAAGGGGGGCGGTCGAAAAGACGAGGAGAGCGGTCGAAATGACAGAAGGGGGCGGTCGTAAAGACGAGGATGGACGCCGTAAAGCCGGTAAGGAGTGGCTGAAATGACGGCAAGGAGTGGCCGAAAAGGCGGCCGGGCGCTTTACCTGACGGGCGGTCGAAATGACGGCAAAGAACGCCCGAAATGGCACGACCGATAGTTTTGCAATGATCGTTGTCCGCAGATAGCGGGAGGGTTCGCCGTGAACGAGCACATCTTCAAAAACGGGACGACCCGGAAAGAGCACGATAGGCAGTTCTCCCCCGGGGGCTTTCTGCCCTTCCACGTGAGTCTCTTCATCCTGGTCCCTTTCATTTTTGCCGGACTGGCGCTTATGGCCTTTCTGGTGGCCGGGCAGGTGACGGGAGGCTACTGGATCTGGGGGGGCTTCGCCGTCATACTCTTCGCGGCCCTTGCGGGCGTCGCCGTCACCGTCGCCCTGCTCCGTCCACTGAGAAAATTCCTCGAAGATCTGAGGCAATTCCCGGTTTTCCCCCGCGAGGCCATCGAGGGACGCAGCAACCTGTTGAAACGAACCGACTTGAGCCGTTTCGAGGCCGTCTTCGATGAGGTGACCAACCTGATCAGCAAGGTCGACGCCCGGGAACGCTTCCCGGGCGTTTCCGGGCAGAGTACGGCCATTCGCACGATCCTCAGCCAGGTCATCAAGGTGGCTCCCACGAACACCACGGTCCTGATTCTCGGGGAAAGCGGCGTGGGGAAGGAAGTGATTGCCGAGGCGATTTATCGGGAAAGCGAGCGGCGGGACAGGCCCTTCATCAAGCTCAACTGCGTGGCCATACCGCAGGGGCTTCTGGAAAGCGAACTTTTCGGTCATGAAAAGGGGGCCTTTACCGGTGCCGTGGCGCGGAAGAAAGGCAAGTTTGAGCTGGCTCACGAGGGAACGCTCTTTCTTGACGAAATCGGCGACATGCCCTTGGAAACACAAGCGAAACTGCTCCGGGTCCTCCAGGAGCGCTCCTTCGAGAGGGTGGGCGGAAACGAAACCATCTCCGTGGACGTTCGATTTATTGCCGCCTCGAACAAGAACCTTCAGCTCATGGCGGAGGAGGGCCTGTTCAGGGACGACCTGTTCTATCGGTTGAACGTCTTCTCCATCTATATTCCCCCTCTGCGGGATCGAATCGAGGATATCCCCGTACTGGCGGCCCGCATGCTGGAGGAATTGCCCGGTCCGCCCCATGTGTCTTCCGGGGCGATGCGGGAGCTGATGACCTATGACTGGCCGGGCAACGTGCGGGAACTGAAGAACGTGCTGGAACGGGCCGCAGTCATGGCCGACGACGGGCATATAACGTCAACGGGCCTGGAGCGCCGCGGGACGGTCAGGGAACCGGCCGTGCCTCCCCGATCACAGCGAGTGACCGAGTCCTTCGGCACGGCGGATGTCCTCGAAGAAGACTTCCATCTCGATCAGTGCCTGGCAGACTATGAAAAGAAACTGATTCTCGCGGCGCTTACCGAAGCCGGCGGCGTGCAATCCCAGGCGGCCCGCATCCTCGGTATCAACCAGCGGAGCCTCTGGCACCGCATCAAGAAATACGGTATCGACCCGAAACAGATAAAGGAGCAATGCTCCTGACCGGCGAGAGTCGGCGGGGAAGGATAGCGGGAACGGCAGAGGTCGAATCCTTGTTTCTGGCGATCATCCATTCCGAACACTGTGAAGGTTTTCCGTTGCCGTGAGGTCCACTCTGTGATAGGTGAATGCTGGTCAGCCCCCGCGGTCGAAACAAGACCATAGAGAGGGACCTTCCCGTTGTGATTTGTGATGTTTCGGGGAGCGCTGAAAACGCCGTCACTTCCGGGAGCGGCTTAAACCCCGTCATTTCGAGGAGGCGAGGGTGGTATAAACCCCGTCGTTTCGAGGAGTATTCATATTCCGTCATTTCGAGGAGCGGAATAAACACCGTCATTTCGAGGAGCGAAGCGACGAGAAATCTTTCTTTTCCATTGTCCCGTCGTTTCTTTTTGAAAGATTTCTCCCTCCGGTTCCCTCCGGTCGAAATGACAGAAGGGGGCGGTCGTAAAGACGGAAAGGGGTTGGACGAAATGACAAGGAGGGACGGTCATAAACCCCGTCATTTCGGGGAGGCGAGGGTGGTATAAACCCCGTCATTTCGAGGAGGCGAGGGTGGTATAAACCCCGTCATTTCGAGGAGTGTTCATATTCCGTCATTTCGAGGAGCGGAATAAACGCCGTCATTTCGAGGAGTGAAGCGACGAGAAATCTTGCTTTTCCTGAGGAGTGCCCCCGGCCCCGTCATTTCGAGGAGCGAAGCGACGAGAAATCTTTCTTTTTCATTGTCCCGTCGTTTCTTTTTGAAAGATTTCTCCCTTCGGTTCCCTCCGGTCGAAATGACGGAAGGGGGCGGTCGTAAAGACGGAAAGGGGTTGGACGAAATGACAAGGAGGGACGGTCATAAACCCCGTTATTTCGAGGAGGCGAGGGTGGTATAAACCCCGTCATTTCGAGGAGTGTTCATATTCCGTCATTTCGAGGAGCGGAATAAACACCGTCATTTCGAGGAGCGAAGCGACGAGAAATCTTGCTTTTCCTGGGGAGTGCCCCCGGCCCCGTCATTTCGAGAAGCGAAGCGACGAGAAATCTTTCTTTTCCATCGTTCCGTCGTTTCTTTTTGAAAGATTTCTCCCTCCGGTTCCCTCCGGTCGAAATGACAGAAGGGGGCGGTCGTAAAGACGGAAAGGGGTTGGACGAAATGACAAGGGCGGTCGGTGACGACGACAAGGAGCGGTCGACGTGACGGAAGGAGCCGTCGGCATGGCGACAGGGGAGCGGTCGGTGCCGGCAGGGGCGCCCGAAGTGACACAATCGGTGGTTTTTAAAAATCTCGTTTTTCACTGGCCCCGTAAGCGTTTCACGGGCATCATGTGTGACGGTATAAACAATCTGAAGAAGGAGTAAGACTATGGAAATCAAAAAGATTTGTGTTCTCGGAGCCGGTTTGATGGGAAGCGGCATCGCCCAGGTCTGCGCCCAGGCAGGGTACGATGTCAGTATGCGGGACATCGAGCAGCGGTTTATCGACAGGGGCATGGACGCCATCCGGAAGAACCTTGAACGGTCTCTTGACAAGGGAAAGACAACCAGGGAGGAGGTCGACGGGGTGCTGTCACGGCTGCATCCGACGCTGGACATGAAGGAAGCCGCCGAAGGGGCCGATGTGGTCGTGGAAGTGGTCCTGGAGATCATGGACCTCAAGAAACAGGTGTTCGAGGAACTGGAAACCATCGTGCCGGCCCACTGCCTCTTTTTCACCAACACCTCCGGCCTGAGTATCACCGAGATGGCGAGCATCACAAAGCGTCCCGACCGGTTTATCGGTACCCATTTCTTCAGCCCTGTGCCGGTCATGCGGCTCCTGGAGATCATCAGGGGATACCAGACTTCCGATGAAACTCTTGAAATCGCCAAGGAGTGGGGGAAGAAGATCGGTAAGGAAGTCATCGTGGTAAACGAGGCACCGGCCTTTGCCGTGAACCGGCTGCTCTGCGTCATGCTCAACGAAGCCTTTTTCGCTCTGGCCGAAGGCGTGGCCAGTGCCGAGGATCTGGACAAGGCCATGACGCTGGGCTGCAACCATCCCATGGGTCCCCTGGCCCTCTCCGACGCCGTGGGCCTGGATACGCTGTTGCGCATCATGGACGGTCTCGAGCGCGAACTGGGAGACAAGTACCGGGCGGCTCCGCTTCTGCGTCAGCTCGTCCGAGCCGGACGCTTCGGGAAGAAAACCGGGGCCGGTGTTTACGACTACAACAAATAAGACGGCTTCGTACAAAGCGCCCCAGCCCTTCTCTGAAGGTCCTGTATCATACAACCAACATGCCGTAAGCGGGCATCGTTGAGTATGGACGCGCCAGCGAATTCCAGAATTGTGTGCTTAATGATTTCATGTGCTTACGGCTATGTTCGTTAGAAGTCCGGATGCTTGATTGCGCTCTCTCCTTCGTTACTGTGGCGTACCGCTCAGTACGCCTCATTCCTCAGGATGTGCGCGCTGTGCCTCAAGGAGCTTTTTACAAAGCCGTCATCAATCAGACGTTTTCCCGCTTTTTACGGAACCCTTGCCGAGAGGAGATTTCAGGAATGGATTTTTCGTTGTCCGATGAAATGAAGATGTTGCAGGAAATGTCCTGGAAGTTCGCTCAACAGGAGATTGCCCCGTTGTCGCACAAGCACGACCTGGAAGAGTCCTACACGCCTGAGATCAGAAAAAAGGCGGCCGAAAACGGGCTCGTGGCCGCCTGGGTTTCGGATGAGTACGGCGGCGCCGGCGTCGGCATCCTGGGAAATTCGCTGATCGTGGAGCAGCTTTCGAGGGTTGACATGGGTATTGGTCTGAACGTCTATGCCGCTTGTTTCGGCCTGGAAGCCGTGAGCATTTTTGGTACCGAGGAGCAGAAGAAGACCTGCCTGCCTCCCTGCTGTGCCGGCGAAACGGTTTGGGCGGGAGCGTACACGGAGCCGAACGCGGGAACCGACGTGGCGGGTTACGCCACCCGGGCCGTCAGGGATGGCGACGAGTACGTCATCAACGGCCAGAAGATGTTTATCACCAACGGCACCATCTGCGACTTTATGCTCTGCCAGTGTATAACCCACCCGGAGGAGAAACGGCACCGGCGGTTCAGCCAGATTATCGTGCCGGCCGACACACCGGGAATAACCCGGAACAAGATCAAGGGGAAAATGGGCATTCGGGCAAACGACACAGCCGACATCGCTTTCGAAGATGTGCGGGTTCCTGTGGAAAACCTGGTGGGCGGTGAAACAAAGGGATTCTACCAACTCATGAGGTTTTTCGACATCACGAGGATCATGGTTTCGGCTCAGGCGCTGGGCCTGGCCCAGGCCTGCCTCGATGAATCCGTCAAGTACGCCGGGGAGCGCACCACCTTTGGCCGGCCCATCGGTACTTATCAGATCACCATGCAGAAACTGACGGAGATGGCCATTCGAATCGAGGCGTTGAGGAACCTTGTGTACAAAGCCTCCTGGTCCGCCGACAGCGACAGCCCCGATTACATGCTGGGGTCGATGGCGAAGTATTACGGCGGCCAGACGGCGGTTTTCTGCGCCAACGCCGCCGTTGAAATACACGGCGGCTATGGCTACATCGATGACTACAAGGTCCAGAAGTGGTACCGCGACGCGAAAATTCTGGAACTGTACGAAGGAACGAAAGAAGCGGAAATACTGGCCGTGGGACGGTACCTGCAGCGCCAGGCGTCCCGGTAGCGGCTGATTCTTCGGGGGCGGGTACAGGCCCGCGTTGCCTCGTTCCGGGAGGTATATCCGTGGAAGGGAACCGGAGGGAGAAATCGTTCACAATGCCGGCGGGATGGCTACGGGGAAAGATCCCTCGCTTTGCTCGGGACATGGATTTCTCGTCGCTACGCTCCTCGAAATGACGGACCTTAAGGCGCTCCTCGAAATGACGGAATGTGGGTGTCCTCGAAACGAAGGTATGCGGGCGCCCCCTGAAATGACGGAATGCGGGTACTCCTCGCAATGGCGGAATGTGGGCGCTCCTCGCAATGACAAAATAAAGGTCTCAAGTCGGAAAACATCTGATTGAGGACGGCTTTGTAAAGAGTTCCGGCTGTCATGCCTCCGGTACCCTTGTACGAAGCCGTCGAAAGAAAGGAAGGGTTCATGGCACTCACGAAGGCTGAAATCGTACAAAACCTCTATGACAATTCAAGTTTTTCAAAAGAGCGTTGTGTCGATCTGGTTGAAAGTGTTTTTGATCTGGTCAAGGACGAGCTTGTCACCGGGTCGCCGGTCCTGATTTCCGGTTTCGGCAAATGGTCCGTCAGACATAAGGGTCCCCGCCGGGGCCGGGACCCGCAGACGGGCAGGGAACTGACGCTGGATTCCCGCCGGGTTGTGACCTTTAAGTGCTCCAGGAAGCTGAAGGAGAGCCTGGAAGGGACTTCATCCGACCTGTGAGGGCTGTCTTCAGTTCCACTGAAGTTCAACCCGGGCGATGACGCCGGTAACGACGAGCGTCACCGGCAGTTCCGTGCCTCCCTCCCTCAGGGGGGCCGCATCGAATGTCAGCAGGTAGATCTTCCCGTAGGCCGGGTTGACGTAGGGATAAAACTCGGTGATCCCGGGACCCGCGTCCCGGAGTTCCTGTATGTCACGAGGATTCAGGCGATCGCCCCCGGGCGTGACGAGAAACACGCGCCAGACCGATTCGGGCTGGTCCAGGTCGATGGCCTCCCGGTCGGGAACATAGGCATAGAGAAGAAACTCGGCGGTGTCTCCGGCGTGTTCTGCGGCCGGGCGGACAGCCGGCAGGTCCTGTTCGTCCTGCCGGTACAGGCGCGCGTACTCCGCCAGGTAGGCATCGACAAACGTGCGGCTTCTGAAGGTCGCCGCCATTTTTGCCCGGGTCGAGAACTCTGAATAGACCGTCGTGTCCCGGGTCCATTCCTGAAGGGCTGCCCGGTATTCCGGAGAAAAGTCCCGGGGACGGGCTATATCGACATAATCTCCGACGACGGCACAACCGGCAAGGACAAGGACGAGGACGAGGGATATCATCGCTGCCGGAAGGGATGTTCTAGGTCGCATCGCTCTCTCCAAAAACACGGTTGAATGATTCATCGAGGTGCTTCAGGTACTGTTCCGCCCGGAAGGTTTCTTCCAGGTCGCCGCCCGAAAGGACTGCCATCACGGCGTCATCTTCCAGAAGAAGGTCCTTGAAGTCACGCCCCTCCCGCCAGGACTGCATGGCCCGCCTCTGCACGACCTCGTAGGCCGCTTCACGGGACATGCCGCTTTCCACCAGCTTCAGCAGCACCATCTGTGAAAAGACCAGGCCGCGGGTCATCTCCAGGTTTTCAAGCATCCGTTCCGGGTACACCTGGAGTGTCTCCATCATGGACGTGAAGCGGTCAAGCATGAAATCCAGGAGAATCGTCGCGTCGGGGCCGATGATCCGTTCGACCGAGGAGTGGCTGATGTCCCGTTCGTGCCAGAGGGGAATATCCTCGAGGGCCGCCAGGGCATAGGACCGCATGAGCCGGGCCAGGCCCGTCAGGTTTTCCGACAGCACGGGGTTGCGCTTGTGGGGCATTGCCGACGATCCCTTTTGCCCCGGGGAGAAGAACTCTTCAGCCTCCCGGATTTCCGTTCTCTGGAGGTGCCTGATTTCCGTGGCGAACTTTTCTATGGAAGATGCGCAGATTGCCAGCGCCGTAAAATACTCGGCGTGCCGGTCGCGCGAAACGATCTGGGTCGAGACGGGTGCGGGTTTCAGACCCAGCTTCCGGCAGACATGGACTTCGACGGAGGGGTCCACAAAGGCGTAGGTTCCCACCGCCCCCGATATTTTGCCGTAGCTCACGGTTTCCCGGGCCCGGACAAGGCGTTCACGGTTGCGCTTCATTTCCTGGTGCCAGAGGGCCATCTTCAGGCCGAAGGTGACCGGCTCGGCATGGATGCCGTGGGAGCGGCCGATCATGACGGTGCGCTTGTGTTCGAAGGCCCGCTTTTTCAGTACGTCCAGGAGCCGGTCAACGCCGGCAATGAGCAGGTCCGCCGCTTCTTTGAGGAGGACCGCGAAGGCCGTGTCCAGGACGTCCGACGAGGTCAGCCCCAGGTGAATATACCGGGCGTCCTCTCCCACCCGCTCCGCGAGGCAGGTCAGGAAGGCGATGACGTCATGCTTGACCGTTGCCTCGATCTCGGCGATCCGTGCCACGTCGAAGGAGGCCTTCGATATGATGGTCGCCAGAGAGGTCTCGGGAATGATTCCCCTGGCGGCCTGTGCCTCGCAAACGAGCAATTCCACGTCAAGCCACTTCCGAAAGCGGTTTTCATCGTTCCAGATGTCCGTCATCGGCTGCCGGGAATAGCGTGGTATCACGGGGATGATCCTCCTCTACCTGTTCTGTCGTCTCGCCCGCTCTTCGTCGTCAACCGACGGCTCCTGTCGCCATGCCGAGCGCTCCTGTCCGTCATTTCGACTGCCCCCCTTCCGTCATTTCGGCTGCTCTGTGCGGTTCCTTCGGCCGCTCCTTGTCGTCACTGACGGTTCCTTCCGTCCCTTCGACCGCCTCTTGTCGTCGCCGACGGTTCCTTGTCATTTCGACCGCCCCCCTTCCGTCATTTCGACCGGAGGGAACCGGAGGGAGAAATCTTTCACGATGCCGGCAAGGTACTGGAAAAAGAAAGATTTCTCGTCGCTTCGCTCCTCGAAATGACGGTATGTGGGTGCCCCTCGCAATGGCGTCATTCACGCGTTCTTTGCGATGATGGCATTCACGTATTCCTCGAAACGGCGGTATGTGAGTATCCCTCGCGATGACGTCATTCACGCACTCCTCGCAGTGACGGATTTTATGACGTTCCTCGCAGTGGCGTCATCCATGCGTTCCTCGCGATGACGTCATTCACGTGCCTCTCGCGATGACGGAATATCGGGTTCGTCGACGGCATGGAGGTTACAAAACCTAATACGACAGAACGAAGTGAGTCAAGTTATTTTACGTTTTCGCCCGGCCGGCAGTTCCTGTCGTCCGGGGCTTTTTCGATAACACCGCCGCCCAGCACCAGGTCGCCTTGGTAGAGAACCACCGCCTGGCCCGGGGCGACGGAGGTCTGCGGTTCGCTGAACTCCAGCCGGACCCGGCCGGGAGCGACCTTTGTGACGGTGCAGGGGGATGCCTGTTTCCGGTAGCGTATTTTGGCCTGTGCCCGCCCGGGAAGAACGTCGACGAGCGTGATGAAATCACCCGCATTAAGCACCGACGACCGGAGATCCTTTCCGGAGCCCACCACGAGTTTGTTGTGTTCGGCATCGATGGATACGACATAGAGGGGTTCTTTCGCCGCGATGCCCAGCCCCCGCCTCTGGCCGATGGTGTAGAAAGCGATGCCCCGGTGGGTCCCCCGCAGCCTGCCGGCCACATCGACAATGGGCCCCGGGTCCTCTTCAACGCCTTCTTTCAGCAGAAACGAGCGGTAGTCCTTTCCCTCGACAAAACAGATATCCTGGCTTTCCCTGCCTCCGGTCACGGGGAGAGCAGCCCTGTCCGCGACGGCCCGGACCTCCTCTTTGGTCATGTTCCCCAGGGGGAAGAGAATCCGGGACATGTTCTCTGTGCCGATGACATAGAGAAAGTAGCTCTGGTCCTTTACTCGGTCACGGGCCCGCATCAGCCGGAGGCCGTTCCCGGTTTCCTCGATTCGCGCGTAATGGCCCGTGGCGAGATAGTCGAAGCCCATGGACCGGGCCGTGTCAAGCAGCCTGCCGAACTTCAGGAGCCGGTTGCAGTCAATGCAGGGATTGGGTGTCCGGCCTCCGCGGTATTGGCGAACAAACCTGTCGATCACCTCGCGCCGGAGAGAATCCCTGAAATCGACAACGTGGTGATCGATGCCGAGGATGGCGCACACCGTCCGGGCGTCTTCAAGGGCATTCCGTCCGTGCCTGTCCCGGTGGTCCTCACCGGTGCTGTCCAGGCGCATGGTTATCCCCGTAACGTCGTAGCCCGCCTCGACCAGCAGACAGGCGGCCACGGATGAGTCGACACCGCCGCTCATGGCGGCCAGGACTGTTTTCTTCATGGCGGTCTCCCGAATCTTCCCGGCATCAAACCTCTGATGAATTCGTACAACGTCGAAAAACGTCCGATAGAGGACGGCATTGTAAAAGCTCCTTGTTCCGTCATGACGAGGGGCACCCACATACCGTCATTTCGAAGGGTGCCCATAATACCGTCATTTCGAGGAGCGAAGCGACGAGAAATCTTTCTTTTTCCAGTGTCTTGCCGGCACCGTGAAAGATTTCTCCCTCCGGTTCCCTCCGGTCGAAATGACGGAAGGAGGGGCAGTCGAAATGACAAGGAACCGTCGGTGACGGAAAAAGCCGTCGGTGCCGACAGGAGGCGGCTGAAGTGGCGGAAGGAACCGCTGGTGACGGCAGGAGGCAATCGAAGTGGCGGAAAGAGCCGCTGGTGACGGCAGAGGCGGTCGAAGTGACGGAAGGAACCGCTGGTGACGGCAGAGGCGGCCGAAATGACGGAAGGAGCCGTCGGTGACGGCAGAGGCGGTCGAAGTAACGGAAGGAACCGTCGGTGACGGCAGAGGCGGTCGAAATGACGGAAAGAGCCGCTGGTGACGACAGGAGGCGGCCGAAGTGACGGAAGGAACCGTCGGTGACGACAGGGAGCGAGTGACACCATGACGTTGGATATTTTCTCTTCGATTTATCGTACGGATTTTCTCCATTATTCTTCATCCGGGCGCAGGAAAAGAGGGGCGCCCGGATTGCACCCGGGCACGGCGCTCTTAATCAAGTTCTCGGCATCTGAATGCCGGCCAGTCTGTAGCATATAGATATGTATCTTCCTGTCAAAGAAAAAAGCTTGACAATATATTGTGTGTTAATTAGGATCCTACACTATATATTGTGCTTTAAAGCCTGGGGGGAGGGTGTCTCATGCACACGGTTATAACAAAGCGCGACGGTCGGGAAGTGCCTTTTGTGGCGGAGAAGATTACCGCCGCCATCGCCAGGGCGGGCGCCGCCACAGAGGAATTCGACGAAAAAACGGCCCTGCGCCTGACCATCAGGGTGCTGAACCTGGCGGACACACTCTTTCGTGACGCTCCCTTGGACGTGGAGGGGATCCAGGACATCGTCGAAGAGGTTCTCCTGGACTCGCCCTACCGGAAAACAGCCAAGGCCTATATCATCTACCGGGACCAGCACGCCCGCCTCCGGGAAATCGCCAACACCATGGAGGTTGATCTGGTCGATCAGTACCTGAAGAAAACCGACTGGAAAATAAACGAAAACAGCAATATGGATTTCTCCCTCCAGGGTCTGAACAACTACATCTCCTCGGAGGTCAGCAAGGTTTACTGGCTCAACAAGATCTACACCCCGGAAATCAAACAGGCCCAGGTAAGCGGTGATTTTCACATACACGACCTGAGCCTTCTTTCGGTCTATTGCGTGGGATGGGATCTTTACAACCTGCTCCTTGAAGGCTTCCGGGGCGCCTCGGGAAAGGTGGAAAGCCGCCCGGCGCGTCATCTGCGAAGCGCCCTGGGGCAGGTGGTGAATTTCTTCTACACCCTGCAGGGTGAGGCCGCCGGGGCGCAGGCCTTCTCGAACTTCGACACCCTGCTGGCACCCTTTATCCGGTACGACGGGCTGTCCCGCCAGGAGGTGCGCCAGGCCCTGCAGGAATTCATTTTCAACATCAACGTACCCACCCGGGTGGGTTTCCAGACGCCCTTCACGAACGTCACGCTGGATGTGAGGGTTCCTTCCTTTTACGCGAATCAGAACGTCATCGTCGGGGGAGAGCCCCGGGCGGAAACCTACGGCGATTTCCAGGAAGAGATGAACCTCTTCAACCGGGCGTTCCTGGAAGTCATGGCCGAAGGAGACGCCAAGGGCCGGGTATTCACCTTTCCCATTCCGACCTACAATATAACGAAGGATTTCGACTGGGATGACAAGAACCTGGAGTATCTCTGGGAGATGACGGCCAAGTACGGCGTTCCCTACTTTTCCAACTTCATCAATTCCGATATGAACCCCGAGGATGCCCGGAGCATGTGCTGCCGTCTGAGGATCGACAACCGGGAGCTGGAAAAACGCGGCGGCGGGCTCTTCGGCTCGAATCCCCTGACGGGGTCCATCGGCGTCATTACCATCAACATGCCCCGCATCGGCTACCTCTCCGGGACGGAAGAGGAATTCCTGCAACGGCTGGACCGTCTCATGGTCATGGCAAAGGACAGCCTGGAGACAAAGCGCAAGGTTCTCGAGTCCTACACCGAGGGCTGCCTGTACCCTTACACGAAACATTACCTGGCGGGTATCAGGGAGCGGTTCGGCGAATACTGGAAAAACCATTTTTCCACCATCGGCCTGGTGGGGATGAACGAGGCCACTCTCAACTTCATGGGAGTTTCCATCGGTGATCCCCGGGGTCTGGAGTTCGCCCGGCGTGTGCTCGATTACATGCGCGATCGTCTGGTCGATTTTCAACGGGAAACGGGCAACAACTTCAACCTGGAAGCAACTCCGGCGGAAGGGACTTCCTACGGGCTTGCCCGGCTGGACCGGCGGAAATACCCGGACATCATCTTCGCCAACGGCCGTCTCTCGGGGTCACCGGGGTCGGTCCTCGAACGGGAGGTTTTTTATACCAACTCAACGCAGCTTCCCGTGAACTACACCGATGACATCTTCGAGGCCCTGGACCTGCAGGACGACATACAGACACGCTATACCGGCGGAACGGTCTTTCACATCTTCGCCGGAGAGCGCACCCAGGATCCGGGGACCATCAAATCGCTGATCCGGAAAATCTGCCGGGACTATCGCCTGCCGTACTTCACCTTTTCGCCCACCTTCAGCGTCTGCGGTAATCACGGTTACCTGCCGGGAGAAAAGAAGCACTGTCCGTCCTGCGGAGAAGCCTGTGAGGTCTATTCCCGCGTGGTGGGGTACCTGCGGCCGGTAAAACAGTGGAACAAGGGCAAGCAGGCTGAATACGGAATGCGGAAACCCTTCGCCATCCCGCTTTCCTGAGATGGACACCGGGTACCTGCAGAAATTCTCGCTCATCGATTACCCCGGGCGGATCTGTGCCGTACTGTTTGCCGTGGGGTGTAATTTCCGGTGTCCCTGGTGCCACAACCCGGACCTTGTCCGGGGTTTTCCTCCTGACAGGCTCGTTCCCGTCAAGGCGGTCCTGGAGTTCCTGGAGACACGGCGGGGCAAGCTGGAGGGCGTCACCATCACCGGCGGCGAACCGACATTGCAGGGAGAGCGCCTGTCGAGCCTCGCCGCCGCGGTAAAGGATCTTGGTTTTGCCGTCAAGGTCGACACCAACGGGTCGCGGCCGGCGGTGCTTCGGGATCTGGCGGAAAACGGGCTCGTTGATTACATCGCCATGGATGTGAAGGGACCCCGGGAGGCCTGGCCGATCCTGGCGGGCGGTGCCGTCGATTATGGTGCCATCGATGAAAGTATTGATTTCATCATGACATCGGGGGTGGACTACGAGTTCAGGACCACCCTGGTGGGTCACCTTCTGACACCGGATGATATCGAGCGCGCGGCAGAGCGTCTCGCCGGCGCCGGCCGCTACGTCCTGCAGCGGTTTGTCCCCTCCGCGTCCCTTGACCCGGACTTTCCGAAACAAGACGCCTTCACCGGCTGGGAGCGCGCCGCTGTCCTGGAACGGGTCCGGCGCTGGGTTCCGTCGGCATTCCTGAGATAGCCGGCTGGGGCAGGGGCCTCGCGACCGACCCGGCATTCCCCGGGGGGCTAACGTCAAGAGTGTTGTGTCACCTCTGCAAGAAAGGCTGTACCCGTTTGTTGTTTCATGTTTTCATGGGCGAACACGGCGTAGAGGACTCGTTCCAGGCTGGTTGTATCGGCGAACACTCCCATGGGTCTGGTCCTCCGTTTGAAATGTACTTGTCAAGAAATATAAAACGTATTAAGAAGATACCCCGTTAGAGTAAAAAAACTTTGAACGGCCTCATGTCGAGGAACATGCCGGATTCCATCACGCTGGTGAGCATTGAAAGCCCGTCGTGCCGGTGAGCATGTTTTACTCCGTTGTTTCGGGA
This sequence comes from Syntrophales bacterium, assembly GCA_023228425.1. Taxonomy (NCBI): domain Bacteria; kingdom Pseudomonadati; phylum Thermodesulfobacteriota; class Syntrophia; order Syntrophales; species Syntrophales bacterium. Next base: position 15,286 of record JALOBE010000019.1, on the reverse strand, counting down.
AGCGCTTTTACTCCGTCGTGCCGGGGAGCATTGAAAGCCTGTCATGCCGGGGAGCATGTTTTGCTCCGTTGTTTCGAGGAGTGCTTTTATTTCGCCATGCCGGGGAGCTTTGAAAGCCCGTCATTTCGAGGAGCGTTGTTATTCCGTCATTTCGAGGAGCGAAGCGACGAGAAATCTTTCTTCTCCAACACCACTGTGAAAGATTTCTCCCTTCGGTCGAAATGACAAAGTTGGACGATCGCAATGGCAAGTTGAGCGATTGTAATGGCATAGTGGGCCGATGAATGGCAAGTTGGGCGGTCGCAATGGCATAGTGGGCGATGAATGACAAGTTGGGCGGTCGAAATGACAAGTGGGGCGGTCGCAATGACAAGATTAAAGGTCTCAGGTCTGTGCCGACATCTCTGGGTATCCGCCCCGCCTTTGCGGGGATGACGGCAGGAGCACCTGAACGTGAGAAATGAAAAAAATATGAACGACGATTGCGTTGAACAGGCCCGGGAGGTTCTGAGGATCGAGGCCGAAAGCATTACCTCCCTCATCGACAAGGTGGGCGATGAATTCAGGCGGGCCGTGGAGGTTATTTCGTCCTGCCGGGGCCGCGTCATTGTGACGGGACTGGGCAAATCGGGTCTCATCGGGAAGAAAATCGTGGCGACTCTTACCAGCACGGGTACGCCCGCTCTCTTTCTTCATCCCGTGGAAGGTCTCCACGGAGACCTGGGGATCGTGACCCGGGACGACGTGGTCCTTGCCATATCCAACAGCGGCGAAACGCAGGAGCTGAACGCGCTCATCGACAGTTTCCACGACATCGGCGTTCCTCTCATCGCCTTCACGGCAAGCGGCGCCTCGACACTGGCCCGGGCAAGCGACATCTGGATCAACGTGGGAGTCCCCCGGGAGGCCTGTCCCTTCAATCTGGCCCCCACGTCAAGCTCGACGGCGGCCCTGGCTATGGGAGACGCCCTTGCCGTCGCGTTGGTGCGGGCGAAGAACTTTACCCAGGAGGACTTTTACAAGTTCCATCCCGGCGGCTCCCTGGGGCTCCGCCTCCTGGCGAAGGTGCGGGAAGCCATGATAACGGAAGACCGGGTCCCCCGGGTTTTCACCGGTTCGCCCATTGCCGAGGCAGTCCGTGAGATGGACGAAAAAAATCTTGGCTTCGTACTCGTGACACACCGGGACAACCGTCTTGTGGGCATCCTTACCGACGGGGACCTCCGGCGCTCCATCCGGCAGCAGGTGGAATTTAATGGAAAGGTCGTGGACGACTTCATGACCCGGGGACCGCGGAGCATCAGCGGCGGGGCGACCCTGGGGGAAGCCATCGAGATCATGCAGAAGCATGAAATCACCACGCTGGTGGTCCTGGATTCAGAGGGCATTCTCGAGGGATCGGTCCATCTTCACGACATCCTGGGACGGGGAGGGACCATACGGATGGCCCTGTCGCGGGAGGAATGAACTGATTTGGCATGACGTCACCGGAACAGAGTCTGATTATCCGCTGCCTCAAGTGCGGCCAGAAAAACCGGATTACCCGGGATCACCTCGACGATCGGCCGCTCTGCGGGCGGTGCGGCGCCTCGCTGGACGAGTTGTTCATCCGGTGCCTGCGCTGTCACCGGGTGAACCGGATTCCGGGACACCGTGTCCACGATCTTCCGCTCTGCGGGCGGTGCGGTGCCGGTCTCTACACGGATTACCTGGCCGATGTGTCGGACGGAACGTTCGAGGAAGAGGTGCTGAAACGGGACGAAACGGTTCTGGTCTGCTGCTGGGACCGGGAATGCGTTTTCTGTCACAGGGCCATGCCGACGCTGAAGAAGCTGGCACCGAAATACCTGGGCGAACTGAGGCTGGTCCGCCTGGATGTCTCGCAAAACCCTGTTTTGAAGGAGCGCTATGCCGTGACGACCACGCCGACCTACCTGCTGTTTACAAAGGGAGTCCTCCTGGACACCATGGTGGGCATCACGACCCTGGAGGAACTTGAATCGAGCCTGCGCGCCATATCACGAACCCGCCGCAGCCAAGATAATGAACGTCCCGACTGACAAAAGGGATCTCCTTGACCTGGCCGGGAAACGGCTGGCGTCCGAGCCTGTGGACTATGCCCGCCGTATGTCGGCTATCCGCTCGGAGAACAGGAAGGGTGTCCCCTGGCAGCCTGCCGGTGTCCTGATTCCGCTGTGCTTCAAGAATACGGCGCGGCCGGGAACCCCGGCGCGGGAGGAGTTCGTGGTGCAGCTTATCCGCCGCTCGTCGGCCGTCGCCCAGGCGGGGGACCTGAGCGGGCCCGGGGGCATGTTGAACCCCCGGCTGGACGGAATCCTGCGCATCCCCCTCCTGCTGGGAATGACTCCCGTATTGAGAGGGTTCCCGCGGAACAGTGCGAAAACACGGGGATCGGAAGAGTTCGCCGCCATCGGGCTGTTTCTGGCAAACGCCCTGCGTGAGGCCTGGGAAGAAATCAGGCTCAATCCCCTAAACGTTGAATTTCTCGGCCCCCTGCCGTTCCGCAATCTCATTCTGTTCACCAAGACCATTTTCCCGGTCCTGGGATACGTAAAAAAGGACGCTCCCTTTCGTCTCAACGAAGAAGTCGATCGAGTCGTGGAGATACCTCTGTCCGCTTTTTTCAGGGAAGAACACTACGGGACCTACTGCATCAACGATAACGTCAACGGATCGAAAAGCTTCTTTGAAACACCCTGCCTGATCTGGACATCGCCCGACGGCGAAGAGGATGTGCTCTGGGGTGTGACTCTTCAGATCGTTATGGATTTCCTGGCCATTGTTCTTGATTTCAAACCCCCTGGAATGGGGGGGAGTCGCCTGGTAACCAGGACCCTCTCACAGGCGTATCTGCGGGGCAACGGAAGACGGGAGGCGGGAAGGCCGGGCCATTCCCGGTAACTGTCTCTCCGGGAAGGCCCGATCCGGGCCCGTGCCTGCAACCTGCCGTCATTTACATGGTGCTGCCCTGTACGGGGCCGACCGACCCCTTATTCACTATCGACTTGTATCCGGTCGATGTTGGTCTCGAAAACATGCCTGCCTATGCCGGGCACATTCATGATGTCCTCGGGCCGCTGGAAGGGGCCGTTGTTTTCACGGTGCTGGATAATCCGCTGTGACAGGGCCGGGCCGATGTTCTTCAACGTGGCCAGTTCCGTGGCGGATGCCGTATTGATGTTAACCGGGGATCCACTCTCCTTGGCCGCCAGCATCGGCGCCCAGAGGGCGAGAAAACAGACAAAGACAACCAGACAGAAAACACTTCGAGAATACCTCATTTCCCTTTCCTCCTCCGTTGTTCGTTCAGTACAACTTGTGATTGCAGGCTTCCGGGCAATGCCCTTCCACAACGACACGGTCGGGGGAGTCCGGAAAAGAATCTGCGGGGAGGAGGAATCACAAACAAGAACGCGGCCGGTGAGGCCGCGGAAGAAGTCGGTGGTTCGTTTCACGTGGGGTGCGGAGAAAAAGCTGCGTAACGTGTGACGATAGTGCGCCGAAATCGATAAAAATGCAACAAAAAAATGCGGGACCATGAAATATAGTCCCGGGATTCGTCAACGCCCTGCCCGAAAGAATGATCCGACGATAATGAATGGCCTGACGCACCACGGTAAGGGGCACGAGGCATATACGGTCTTCATCTTTTGAAACGGCCGTTTTTTACGATCCCGTCAGGCCTGATTGTACCCTGCGGGCAATATCCCGGACCCGGCCCATGACGGCTTCCTCGTCGATGGTGGTAAGCCGGCGGTCTTCCATGACGATCCGGCCGTTGATGATGGAGGTGATCACGTCGTCCCCCCTGACGGCGTACACGAGGTGTGAATATGCATTGTAGAGCGGGGTCAGGTGGGGTTTGTTCATGTCGATGATGATGATGTCGGCCTTTTTGCCCGGCTCGAGGGAGCCCGTGATATGTCCCATGCCCAGCACCGCGGCGCCGTCACGGGTAGCCATCCGGAGCACCGCGGGGGCCGGCATGATGGTGGGATCCAGGCGGGCCACCTTTTCGAGCTTGGCCGCCGTGTCCATCTCGGCGAACATGTCCAGGTTGTTGTTGCTGGCGGCGCCGTCGGTGCCGAGGGCGACGGTGATGCCCCGCTCCAGCATGGCTGTTACGGGGGCTACGCCCGAGGCCAGCTTCATGTTGCTTTCAGGATTGTGGACTATTCCGCAGCCGTGATCGGCCAGGATATCCATGTCTTCCCCGTCCACGGCGACGCAGTGAAAGGCGAAGAAGCGCTCGTCCAGGAGGCCCAGGTCCTTGAGAAAGCGGGTAGCCCGGGTTCCGAGTCGCGCTTCCAGATCGATTCTTTCCTTTCCATTCTCCAGGAGATGCATGGCAAGGGGTGCCCCGTATTCGTCGGCCAGGGCCTTGGCGTCTTTCAGGAGCGGCGGCGAGCAGGTATACAGGGCGTGGGGTTCCACGACGATATTGACCAGCGGATGGCCGGCCCATCGGTCCAGAAGCATGCGGGTATACGTGATTCCCTCGGCGGGGGTTTTCACGCTGGGGGAGGGGAAATCGAAGAGAACCTCTCCCAGGAGACAGCGCATGCCCGCCTCGGCGGCGGCCCGGGCCGTCTCGTCCTCGAAGATGTACATATCGCAGAAAGTCGTCGTTCCGGACCGGATCATCTCGGCGCACGCCAGCAGGCTTCCCCAGTAGGCAAGGTCGGGATTGACGTTTTTCGCTTCCGCCGGGAAGATGAAATTGTTGAGCCAGTCCATGAGAGTCCGGTCATCGGCAATGCCCCGGAAGCAGGTCATGGCGGCGTGGGTGTGGGCGTTTACGAGGCCCGGCATGACGATACAGTTTTCCGCGGTGATGGTCTTCTTCGCCCGCCAGGTCCTGTTGATGTCGTCGGCCTTTCCCAGGGCGACGATGGTGTCGCCCCGAACGACAACGGCTCCGCCGTCAAGGACGTCTCCGCTCCCGTCCATCGACAGCAGCGTTCCGCCGGTGATGCGGATATCGGCGTCCTTCATGGTTTCCGCGACCTCCTGACCGGTCCGGATGATCTCTCCGGAACCTGCAATGTGATGTGCCTATCACAGCAGGATACCCTGTATCAAGAGCAAATAAGGGGGCTTGCGCCCCCGGCCGCGGAGGCAGTATGCCCTTGACACAGACCGACCATACATATTATAGGCAGACACTCCGAAACCTTCTGAAACGTGCCTGGGTGGCGGAACTGGTAGACGCAAGGGACTTAAAATCCCTGGGAGTTTGACTCTGTGCGGGTTCGATTCCCGCCCCAGGTACCAGAATCATCCAATTCGGGCAGGGCATGCCCCTGCGATCCGGTTGAGACGCACAATCTATCCGATTCCCATCGTCCGGGGGTTGCTTTGGATATGTTCGCATATTCGGTTCACATCCGTTTCATCTCGAATGATATGTTCCCCCTACCGCAACCCCCGGTTTGACATGGGGTATTGGGGATTTTTTTGCTTGCCATATGCTATCAAATATGGCAACCTCAAGTTTAAAATTACTTTTTTGGGGAAATTTGGACTTTTTACGGGACCATCAACACTACAACGTTTGACAGTCAGGAGACCTTTATAGACTTTTCACATGCGTTCGAAGTGACAGGGAAGAGGTCGAAATGACACAATCTATAGCTTTTCAAAGGTTTTAGCAACGAACAGATTTGTCCGCTTTATGTTCTATCCTTTTCAACAGGGGCAGAGCGGCGGACGGGCTCATTTTCAACGCCGGTCGACGCGGGGTACTTTGGGCCGGGCGTTGTTGCCATATGGCGGTAAGAACGATAGAAACGACGACGGCTCATCGGTTCGAGACCTTTAATTTTGTCATTTCGAGGAGCGCAGCGACGAGAAATCCATGTCCCGGGCAAAGCGAGAAATCTTTCAGACTTCTCACATGCGTTCGAAGTGACAGGAAAAAGGTCGAAATGACACAATCGATAGTTTAAAGGTCTCTTCTTGTAACCGAAGGGCCGGAGGTTTGCCGTACCGGAGGTGGGAGCCTGATTGACATACACTGTCACATTCTGCCGGGCCTCGACGATGGACCCGAAACCATGGACGATGCATTGGCCATGTGCCGCATCGCCTGGGATGACGGTATTCAAACGATCGTGGCGACGCCCCACTGCTACCGGGGCCGCTACGAGAACGATGCCGCCACCATCCGTCCGGTTTACGATCTCCTGAAACAGCGTCTTCAGGAAGAGGCCATCGGGCTCAACCTCCTGATGGCCGGCGACATACACGTCGATCCTGACATTGTGGCCTTCCTCGAAGATAATCCCGAGCTCTGCCCCGGGGGACATTTCGTGCTCATCGAACTGCCTTCGGAAGCGGTCCCGCCCTTTGTGGGTAATCATTTTACCGCTCTGCGCTTCAGGGGATTCACGCCGATCCTTACGCACCCCGAACGAAACCGCATGATCCGGCAGCGCCCCGACCTCGTCGGGGAATGGGTGCGGCAGGGTGTGTTCGTGCAGGTCACCGCCATGAGCCTCACCGGGGAATTCGGCGACGCGGCGCAGACAGCTGCCCTGACCTTGCTGGACAGCGGCCGGATCCATTTCGTGGCCACCGATGCTCACTCGCCCACCCGGCGGCGACCGGTACTCTCCGGGGCCGCGGTTCTGCTTCGGAAGAGGATCGGGGAAAAGGGGACGCGCCGCCTTCTGGAGGAGAACCCCCGGCGCATGCTCGCCGGCCTGGACCCGCTGGAGGTGGGCCTTGGTATTTTGCGCAATAGTGCCATAAGCGCCATAAATCAATAAACCGGAGACCTTACTTATACATCAACCCACACAACGCTGTTACCCATGAAAGGAGGGTGTCATGGTAAGAAGCTGCAGGTTTTGTATTCCCGGATTCGTTCTCATTCTCATCATTCTTGCGGCCCTGCTCCTGGCTGGTCCCGCCTCGCTCCAGGCCCAGGAGGAAGGAGCGACCCAGGGGGAGGTGGCCCTGAACCTTGCCCGGCTGCTCGCGCTGGACCTGCCCGAAGGGGCAACGGCGGACGATGCCATCAATGCGCTGACAGCAGCAGGAATTGCGCCCGCCGGAGGCTGGGATGCCGCCGCCCGGGCTGATTCAGCCTTTGTCGCCTCTCTCTACAGTTCCGTCGAGGCCGCCGTCGCCGAGGGCAAGGTGTCACCCGGAGTGCTCGGCAGCGCCGCCGCCGTGACAGCCGCCGCGGCGGCCGAGGCCGGCATGGCCCGCTCCGTCGTGGTGGCCGCCATTGTCGATGCCGGCGGGGATGCCGGTGACGCGACCGTCGGGGCCACAGCGGGAGGGACCTACGGTGACGCACCTGCCCCGGGCGCCCTTGGGGGCATCGGGGATACAGGTCCCGAAGCCGCAAGAGGCGGAGGCGGAGGCGGCAGCCCCTCCCCCAGTCGATAATCCGAGATCTTTAAAAACTATCGATTGTGTCATTTCGACCTTTCTCCTGTCACTTCGAACGTTCCCCCGTCACTTCGAACGCATGTGAGAAGTCTGAAAGATCCCCCGCTTTGCCCGGGACATGGATTTCTCGTCGCTGCGCTCCTCGAAATGACGGACCTTAAGGTGCTCCTTGAAACGACGGAACTTGAACGTTCTTCGTAATGACGGACCTTAAGACGTTCCTCGAAATGACAAAATAAAGGTCTCAATCCAAACCAAGCTGACGAGGTGAGAGCATATGATACGAAAATGCATGACAGTTTTCATAGTCCTGGTGTTCACACTGGCGGCTTTTCCCGTCTGGGGCCAGCCGCGGGCAGGGGAGGGGAACATAAAGGCCGGGCCTCTGGAGGTCCACCCTTCCATCGGTATCACCCAGACCTGGACGGACAATGTTTACCGAAGCTATGACGGGAAGGCAAAAGAGAGCGACTGGATTACCACCATATCACCGGGGCTCGAACTAATCCTTCCCCTGCGCAGGCACAGCGTGAAGGCGGGTTATTTCGCCGACATTTACCGTCACAAGGATCGTGACGAGAACAACTACACGCGACATCTGTTCACCGCCGGCCTGAACCTTGACTTTCCCGGCGGCCTCGCGGTTACCCTCAAAAACGACTACATCGATTCCGAGGTGACCCGCAAGTGGCGTGAACAGCCGGGCCTGGCAGGTTCCGCCGACCCCTATCGTGCCAAGCCCTACGCGTCAAACGATTTCCTTGCCAGGGCCCGGTACGGCTTCTCCGACCGGTGGGCCGTTGCGGCTTGGTACAACCTGTACGCCTATGGCTACGACAACGAGTTTGACAGGACCGGAGATTTTGACCGTCACCTGGGCGGCGGGTCCATCTTCTACCGCATTGCGCCAAAGACGGAAGTGCTGGTCGAGTATTCCCGCTCCACGGTGGACTACTCGAAGAGCCCTTCCAGTGACAACAAAAACGACACCGCCTACGTGGGTCTCCAATTCGACCCCACGGCGAAGCTCAGCGGGCACCTCAAGCTCGGCTGGACCCAGAGAAAATACGACACGCCTCAATTCGCAAACGAAACCAGGTTCGATACCTTCTCGACCCGGGTCGACCTGACCTACGGGCTGTCACCCTTCGATACGATCCGCCTCAGGGGATCGCGGACCATCGAGGAGGACATCGACACCAACGCAGCCTACACCCGCGATGACTACTCCCTGGGCTACAGCCACATCCTCTCCATGAACGAGAAGATACGCCTGAACGCCTCCATCGGCTTCGGACGGGAGCGTCACGAGGGCCCGTCCACCGACACGGACGGTCTTCTCAAGAACCGAAGCGACGACATCCTCTACACCACCCTCAGCGCGGACTACGTCATGCAGCGTTGGCTGATGTGGACGTTGAGCTACTCTTACTACGACAGGGATTCCACCTTCATCCGCTATGACGGGACCGAGAATGTCGTATTCCTCAAGGGCAGGATTTCCTTCTGACAGGCATCCACGGTGCACTGAAGGACCGACTCGGAAAGGACACCGAGACAGCAATGACTCAATCTCATTCTGACCGGACAGGGCGGGATCACCGGAACGGGGCCCCGCTCTTTCTCTTGTTCATCGCGCTGTGCCTGTTTATCCTGCAGCCGGCGTCCCTCACGGCCCAGGACGACTACATCATCGGCAGCGAGGACGTGGTGGAGATCATCGTCTGGGATCATAACGATCTCAAGAGGACCATGCCCGTGTCGCTGACGGGAATGATTTCCTTCCCCCTCATAGGGGAGGTCAGGGCTGAGGGTCTCTCAACCACGGACCTCGCCCGGGCCATCGCCGGCAGGCTTTCCGACGGCTACATCGTCAACCCCCAGGTCTCGGTCACCGTCAGGGAGTACAAGAGCCAGCGGGTTTTCCTCATGGGCGAGGTCAACAATCCCGGAACTTACGCCGTGACCCGGGAAAACAACATCCTCTTCGTGCTCTCCCAGGCGGGAGGCCCCACCAAGGACGCCGGAGAGGATGTCGTCATCATCAGGCCCGGCAGGTCCGTGAACCACGCTCTCACCCTCGATGACGCCCGGAGCGGCCAGGACCGGATCATCCGGGTGAACCTCAAGGACGCCCTGGCCGGTGACAGCGGCAACAACATCACCATCCACGACGGGGACTCCATCATCGTGCCCCGCATGCCCTTTTTCTTTGTCACCGGCGAGGTGGGCAAGCCCGGCAGGTACAACCTCGAACGCAACACCACGATTCTCATGGCCATCAGCATGGCCGGCGGCCTGACGGCCAAGGCGGCGCCGAAGCGCACCCGTATCGCCCGGGATCAGAACGGGACCAAGGTCGAGTTCAGGACCGACATGGAGGCCCGGGTACTGCCCGGCGACACCATCATCGTCCCGGAAAGTTTTTTCTGACAACGAGAGACCTTTAAATTTTGACATCTCAAAGGTCTCAACGCCCCCAAGGAATACCCATGTCCCTTAAAGAAAAAAGCACCATCATGGAGCGGATCGATGAAACGGTCGATTTCCTGGAGTACTGGCACACCATACGCAAGCGCCGCCGCCTGGTCATCCTCTGCGTTCTGGCGGCACTCACGGCGGCGGCCATCTATCTCTTTACCGCCGTCCCCGTCTACCGTTCCACCGCCAACATTCTCATCGAGCGAGCCAACCCGAACCTCTCCCTCCAGGAGGTTCTCGTCATGGACCCCGGCGGCCAGGACTTCTACCAGACCCAGTACAAGATCCTCGAGTCCCGGGCCATCGCCCGCGACGCCGCCGATCGCCTGAACCTGAACCGCCACCCCGAGTACCGGCCCGACGAGGTGAAAGGCTTCTCCCCCCGGAAACTTCTGAGGGACACCATTGCCGCCGTCACCGCCCAGCTGCCCTTCCTTTCCTCGGGACACGACCCGTCCGACGACGGTCCGGACATCCTGGTCGGCACGGAGCAGGAGGCCGACGCGGGGCTTGTGAACGCCTTCCAGTCGAACCTCTCCATCAAACCCGTCCGCAACAGCCGTATCGTCGAGGTGAGCTTCCAGTCCATCGACCCCCGCCTTGCAGCCCTGGGGGCCAACACCGTTGTCCAGGCCTACATCGACTGGAACCTGGGCCTCCGGCTCCAGAGCACCCGGTTCGCCACCCAGTTCCTGGAGGAGCAGGTCCAGCAAGCCCGGATCAAGATGGAGGCCTCCGAACAGGCCATCCAGCAGTACCGGGAGAAACACGGCCTCTCCCTTGCCGCGGGCCAGACCGAGGGCGGCCGCCAGACCGCGGACATCAGCCGCCAGCGCTTAAGCCAGGTCAACTCCCAGCTCATGGATGCCACGAACCGCCGCATCGAAGCGGAGGTAAAGCACAACAAGGCCCTGGAGCTGTCCCGAAACCCGGAGACCGCCGAGACCATCCCCGAGGTTGCCGCCAGCCCCGTCATGATATCCCTGAAAAACAAGGAGGTGGAACTACTTCGGGAGCGCACCGTAAAGTCCAACAGGTTCGGTCCCCGGCACCCGGAGATGGTGGCCCTCAACGAGGAGATCCAGAAACTCTCGGAACTCAAGAAGCAGGAGATCCTCAACATCGTCGATTCCCTCAAGGCCAACCTCGAGGTCTCCCTGGAGCGCGAACGGGCCCTCACCCGGGCCCTCCGTGAAAGCGAGAACGAGACCATCAGCCGCGACAAGATCGCTATCCAGTTCCAGATGCTCCAGCAGGAGGCGGAGTCCAACCGCCAGCTCTACGACATCCTTCTCCGGCGCCTCAACGAAAGCAGCGTCAGCGAGGAGGTACGCACGGTCAACATCTACGTCGTGGACCGCGCCGAGGTGCCCGGATTCCCCGCCCATCCCAAGAAGGCCAAGGGCATGCTCATCGCCCTGGCTATCGGCCTGGGCCTGGGCATCGGTCTTGCCTTCTTTGCCGAGTACATCGACGACACGATAAACTCCCCGGAGGAGCTGGAACGACAATTCGGCCTTCCCTACCTGGGGTCGATCCCCCGGTTCACCGCCCAGGCCGGCGACGGCAACGGCGCCCTCCCGGTACTCCAGGAGCCCACGTCACAGGCGGCCGAGGCCTACCGGGGCCTTCGCACGGGGATCCTCTTCTCCACGCCCGACCGGTCGCCACGGATGGTCCTGGTGACCAGCGCCACCGCCACAGAGGGAAAGACCGTGACCTCCACCAACATCGCCCTGGTCATGGCCCTTGCCGGCGAGAAGACCCTCCTGGTGGACCTGGACATGCGCCGTCCCCGCATCCACAAGAACCTCGACATTTCCAACGAGCAAGGCATTTCCAACGTCCTCGTGGGCGACGGCGACTGGCGCTCCTTCGTCCAGAAGACCGCCTCGCCGAACCTCCAGGTCATACCCTCGGGCCCCCTGGCCCCCAACCCGGCGGAACTCATCGCCTCGGGACGGATGAAGACCCTCATCCAGGAGTGGGGCCAGGCCTACGACCGGGTCATCATCGACACGTCCCCCATTACGGCCGTCACCGACCCGGTACTCCTCTCCCGCCTCGTGGACGGAACGGTGATCATCATCAAGGCCGGCTCAACCAGCCGCCGCATCATTGCCGCGGGAATACGACAGATCGAGGATGTCCAGGGCCGCGTCCTCGGCGCCGTCCTCAACGACGTGGACAGCCGCAACGGTGGCTACTACTACCACTACTACCAGCACTACTACTACGGAGAAGGCAAAACAAAGAGAAAGAAGTCCCGGAAGCACGCAACCTGACCACCCTTACCTGAAACGGATCCCATGACACTGCTCGTAACGGGCGGGGCCGGCTACATCGGCTCGGTCTGCGTTGAAACACTCCTCAACCACGGCTACACCGCCGTCGTCATCGACAGCCTTCAGACCGGCTTCAGGGAATCCCTCCCCCCGGAGGTTCCCTTCTACCAGGGCGACTGCGGCGACAGGGCCCTCCTTGACGTCATCTTCAGCTCTCACGCCATCGATGGTGTCCTCCACTTCGCCGCTTCCACTCAGGTCGAGGAGTCCATGGCCGATCCGGGAACGTATTTCCGCAACAACGTCGTCAAGGGTATCACACTTCTTGACACCATGCTCGCCCATACCTGCCGTCGGTTCATCTTCTCATCCACGGCAGCCATCTTCGGCGAACCCGCCTACCTGCCCGTAGACGAGGACCATCCCAAGGCCCCCGTCAACCCCTACGGCGCATCGAAGCTTCTCTTTGAAACCATTCTTGACTGGTATCACCGGGCCCACGGCCTGGCCTACGCGTCACTGCGTTACTTCAACGCCGCAGGAGCCACCACGCTCCGCGGCGACGGCCGTCGTAAACCGACCCTCATCATACCGGTCATCATACAGGTTCTCCTGGGACAGCGCGACCGCCTCACCATCAACGGCAAGGACTATCCCACCCGGGACGGCACCTGCATCCGGGACTACATCCACGTTATCGACCTTGCCGAGGCCCACATCCTCGCCCTTGAGAATCTCCAGGCCACCCCCGCGGCCTGCTACAACCTGGGAAACGGAAAAGGCTGCTCCAACCTCCAGGTCCTCCAGGCAGCCGAAGCCGTCTCCAACACCACCATACCCTGGTCCTTCGGTCCCCGACGGCCGGGAGACCCTGCGGAACTCATCTCCGCCTCGGACAAGGCCCGTGCAGAACTGGGGTGGAACCCCCGCTACGAAAACCTCGAGACCATCGTGCGGTCGGCCTGGGAGTGGCACCGGCGCCATCCGGAAGGATACCGGCAGTGACAACACCAGCCCCAAAAAGCAAACACCGGCAGTACCGCCGTCGTTTCCACAGGCACACCCCTCTTCGAGACCTCTGAATCGTGTCATTACGAAGAACGTTCAAGTTCCGTCAATTCGATTCGATGAGCGCTTAAGGTCCGTTAATTCGATGAACGTTTTATGTCCGATGTTACGATGAGTGTTTTGTTCCGTCATTTCGAGGAACGCCTTAAGGTCCGTCATTACGAAGGACGTTCAAGTTCCGTCAATTCGATGAGCGTTTTATGTCCGATGTTACGATGAGTGTTTTGTCCCGTCGTTTCGATGAGCACATTAAGGTCCGTCATTTCGATGAGCGCTTTTGTTCCGTCATTTCGAGGAGCGAAGCGACGAGAAATCTTTCTATTCCATCGCTGTCGTTATCGTAATCCCATGAGATTTCTCCCTGCGGTCGAAATGACGACAATAACCGTTCGAAATGACAGGGGAACGTTCGAAATGACAGGGGAGCGGTCGAAATGAAAAAGATAAAGGCCTCACAGCGAGGTTCTGCAAAGGTATCAAGGTCTCAAAACCTGTTCTTCAGGCCTTAAAAAAGCCTGCGGGTGTGGGGTTTTGGGTGGCCATCGGGGGATGGTGATGCAGTTCAATTTTTGGGTTGACAAAGTCATGTGACTATAGTCATATGACCATAGTCACTATCAAAAAAGGGGGTGTCTGAATATGGACCGTATAGTATCAAAGTCTCAATTTAAGCCGCGATCTCTGGAATATTTTCGTCTCATTGAAGAGAGCGGCGAGACGCTGATCATTACAGATCGAGGAAGACCGGTGCTGAAGGTTATGCCCTATACTGCTGATCCTGAGGATAGATTAAAGATTCTGCGCAATTCTGTTGTGAGGTATGACGATCCCCTGGAGCCTGCTACTGTGGAGGATTGGAAGGCGCTTCGATGATTGTTTTAGATACGCATGCATGGATCTGGTGGGTAGGCAGCCCGCAGTTTCTTTCTGAAAGGGCGAAACGAACGATAGATGAGGCGGTAACCGGGCGGAACATTTTTATTTCTTCCATCAGTGCTTGGGAGGTGGCTGTGCTTGTCGCGAGAGGTAGGCTGGTGCTGACGATGTCTCCTGATGATTGGGTTGCCGCCTCGGAAGCCCTCCCGTTTTTTCATTTTGTGCCCGTCAGCAACAGTATCGCTTTGAAATCAGTCCAATTGCCGGGTGAACTGCATAGTGATCCTGCGGATCGAATCATCATTGCCACGGCAATTTCCCTGGGCGCGTTTCTGGTTACGAAAGATGATAAAATCAGGAATTATCAACACGTCAAAACGGTTTGGTAGGGACTCTTTGCTGTTGGCTGAGGGCATGACCCATGCCGACCTGGAGAAAGGAGACCATTATCGATTGTGTCAGAGTTCGACCTTTCCCCCGTCACTTCGACCTCTCCCCCCGTCATTCCGAACGTTCTCCCGTCACTTCGAACGCATGTGAGAAGTCTCAAAGATCCCTTGCTCTGCTCGGGACATGGATTTCTCGTCGCTATGCTCCTCGAAATGACACGGTGAGGAGTTATAAAGCTTTTACTAAGTTTTTTGGGGGGCGTATATTATGCGAACAATAAATAGTCATGGGGAGTGGTGCAATAAAGGCCTCGACCTGTCCTGCGCAAACAACCTGGAAGCAAGGTTGATTAATATTCCCAGCAGTTCTTTTTTAGGGGAAAAGAGAGTATAAGGTATTTTAAGCGACGTTCACGCAAAAAAATCATGGAAGAAATGATTTGAAATTAAAAACATTATGAAATTCAAGGTATTAAAGATCGAGGCGTGATAGCCAAATGGATACAAAATGACCATAGAATGGATAAAAGAGCAGGTAAAAAAAGGAAATTATCAGCTTAAAGTCCACGCCATAGAAAGGGCATCTCTTCGAGGTATCGACCCTCTGGATATTAAAGCAGCCCTTCTGAACGGCAGGATTATCCCAGATTTTCCATTAGCAGATTTTGGTCATAATAGATAGCGTTAGTCGCTTTTAGTTGTGAGATTATCCTGAGTATGTTCTAATGGAAACCATTAGAAATAGGGTTTTGATTTCAGCGTGTT